>NZ_JBSMDE010000135.1:0-76309 GCF_056497305.1 Caldithrix sp.
ACATTTAGAAATCAAATTTTACAAAGCAAAGATTTAAACTCCCCCTTCTCTTTTTTTAAAGGGAAGGGGGGCGGGGGATGGGTTTTAAAACAAATGCTTCGCCCTCACAAAGTCGCGGATTGAAGCACGAGTTACATTGCTCTTTCGAATGGTCTGCCAATGTAAGGGATTCTTCTCCCCCGATAAATCGGGGAATTCAGAATGACATGCCGGCACGGTTCCTCACCGAATGGGCATAAGTTGCCCCTTCGCAAATTAATTCGTAATTCGTAATTTTTAATTTAGTGCTCTCTGTGGTTGTTTAAATCCCCAAGGAAGTTTTTTGGTTGCGGTTTTGCTGCCTTAGAATACTTCTTTCAAAAGATAAAACGCTTTAACGTGCGAAAATTTTTATGCTGTGTGAGGAAGTAAAACCGTTGAATTGTTGATTGGTTGAATGGTTGAATGAGCATCGGGCCGACACTCCTAATTCCCATTGGTAGTGAATAGGGCCATAATAAGAAATATGCAACATAGTTGGAAAGCTTTCCAACACAAACCTTCCCCCTCTCCCAGATTTTTATTCTGGGAGAGGGGGATTGAGGGGGTGAGGGCAAATAATTTCTTTGCGCTCTTTGTGACTCCTCAGTGCTCTCTGTGATTTTTTAAAGGTTACGGCTCTTCTTCCTTATGATTGAAATTTTATCGTTCTTTTTTTGTTACTTTTAATTTTCGTTCCTTAATCAACCGCTCATATTCCGCCGGATGGTGATGTTTTAATTCTTCCAGCGATATTTTCCCGTCAATCCAGGTGACGTTCATGGGGTAGACATCCGGATGGTAAATAACAAAGAACCAATGCCAGATCAAAATAGCCAGCGAAGCCAACCAGGCTTCGTAATAGTGCACGATTTCGGCGGCTTCAAAAAACCAGCTCGGTAAATAGCGGGCAAAAATCTCAGGGAACCAGAGCATGAACCCGCTGGCCCCCATGATGATTACACCCCAGATTAAAGCTAAATATTCCGCTTTTTCGCCATAATCAAAATGATCAAATTTTGGTTTTTCTTTGCTCAGTCCAAGATGGAATTTAATATTTTGCCATAAATCGAGCAGATCTTTGCGGGTTGGTAACATGGCCAAAAATTCTTCCCGCCCTTTGGCCGAGAAGATAAAGTAACCAGCCTGTACCACAGAGATTGCTAATAAAATTACAGCGGCAATCCTATGTAACGTACTACGGACAATTTCATCCATGCCCAGGGAATACAGCATTCGTACCCAGTAGGCATCAGGGAATTTAAGCGCAAAGCCGGTTACCACCAGTGTACCAAAACTAAGAATTAGCAGTAAATGTTGGTACACTTCAAAGGTCTGAAAGCGTGGTACCAGCTCGCTGTACTTTTTAGCGCGCCGTTTTTGACGAATGTGATAAACCACAATCATTAAATTGTGCAAAAACATTCCACCAATGACTAAAATAATCATCCATTTGTAAAATATTCTAAGCAGATAGGCCACATAATTTCGTTGTTTTAAACCGATGGGATGGACTTCAATTTTAGCAAATTCCGGGGTAACGTTTTTGTGGCATTGGCTACAGGTTTTTTGCAGATTCCTGGGATTAGTGGTGGCCAGAGAGTCCTCAGAATCACGGATGGCGTGCTGCTCATGGCAACTACTACAGGTGGCCGCTCTTGGCGAGCCTTTTAACACAGCCAGACCGTGATAGGTGCGAAAATAGGATTCGAATCGTCGGTAATCCAGGCCAAATCGCGTCATTAAGGGTTCCGAGGCATGACAACTCTGGCAGGTTTTAGTGCCTTCCAACTCTGGATTTCTAAAGGGGCTGCCGTTCCTGTAGCTCTTAATATCGTGTTCGCCATGGCAATCGGTACAATTGGGCGATTCATGGTGGCCGCGCTGCAAGGATTTCCAATGCACACTTTGCAGATAGTCCTCCGCTTCCTGATCATGGCAGGTACCGCAGGTTTCAGGGATGTTTAATTCATTCAGGCTGGATTGCGGGTCTACCGCAGGTCGAATATCGTGGCTGCCATGACAGGTAATGCAGGTGGCCACAGTCGCTTCCGGGTCTTCCTCAAAAATTTTGCCATGAACACTCTCGGCATAGAGCTCCACAGGATTCATTCGGCGCAAACCAAACTGACGCATAATCCGGGTGTTGGCGTGACATTCGGCACAGGTTTTCAACAGGTTCTCGCCATAAATTTTAGAATTTTTATCGTCGGCCGCTAAAATGTGGTGCGAGCCGTGGCAATCCCAGCAAGTGGCCGCAATCTTAATCCCCTGTTTGCGCCCCAGCCCATGAATACTCTGTTCATAGGTTTCATAAACATCATCATGACAGTTCTGACAGGTAGGCTCAGCCAGCGGAACATCCTCAGGATGGTCTTCACTAACGGCATGACAATCTACGCAGGCCAGGTCTTCATGAACAGAACCTTTAAAGTGAGTAGAATCAACATAAAGCGATATCTCAAGGCTATTGTTAATAACACGTGTTAAGTCCGGGTCTGAATGGCATTCCATGCATGTTTCATTGTCCATCTGGGCATAAACCAGACCAGTAAAAGAGGCCAGCATCCAGACACACAACAACCATTTCCAGTTCATTAAAGCATTCTCCTGATTATTGGATTTAACTTCCTACATGACAATTAGCACAAGGGGTAGCCTGGTCGTTTTGTCCTTCATGACAGTTGTTACAGGTAAGGGTTCCTTCATTCTGTTTTACAAATTGACCATGGTTTTGACTACTTTTGAAATCGGTCCAATACTCAGGATGGGGGTAGCTGATGGGGCGATCCTGTTTTTGATGACACTGAATGCACAGGCTTTGACTTTGAGCAAGATTTGGACCATGGCAGGAAACACAACTAATCGTGCCAACAGCAATGACTTTGTTGGCATGGAATTCTGTAGACTGCGGATCCGTCCAGTCTTCCGGATGGGCCTTGTTTTCTACCGGGCTTTCCAGTTTGGCGCAAGAGAGCACAAACACCACAATATTTATAAAAATTATGATCTTTTTCATCACACCTATTCCTACTGTTTTACCATCCACATTACTTTCCATGACAGGTCATGCACACCACATCGGCGTAAGCGTCGTTGTGGCAACTCAGACAGTTGTCAAAATCAATCTGGGCTTCACGGGCATGCTGGCCGCCGTCCCCGGCAATGCGATTTGACCAGCCGGGCAAGGCATGGTTTTTAGGCATCACGTGTTCGTTGCGGTGGCAATCCACGCAAAAGGCCTGCTCCTGATGACAGGTCAAACAGTTCTCCTTATTGCCTTTCGCCATCAATCCATGCGTGTAACGGTAATTTAACGGATGTACTTCCCGATTGAGGTTGTCTCCCTCGTGGCAATCCACACAGAAGTTCGTGCGATGACAATGTTGGCAGGCGTTTATGGACAACTGCTGGACCAAACCATGATCTTTACGCCAGTTGAGTTGGTGCGTTGCCGGTAAAAAATTCATGCTCGCTTCATGGCAGGTTAAACATTTTAATTTTTCTACGACCACATCGGCTGCGCTATGGCAGGTGTTGCATTGGGCTCTGGACGGTAAATGAAAAGCCTTCGTGTCTTCGGCCTCCTCTACACCTTGGTGGCAAACCAAGCAGTTGGTTCCCTGTTCATCCACATGTTTTTTATGCGGAAAGCGGCTTTTGAATCCGACGACACGCCTGGCAACCGCGGGGTCATCTGGATTGGTGTGGCAGGTAGCGCAGGGTGTTTCATCTTCATCATGGCAATTGTAGCAGGTTTGCATCTCAGGCATTAAAACATCTTGCTGATTCATACTTTCCGTAGCTTTGGCATGACATTCCAGACACTCAATTTCCTGCTCCTGGACATGAAATTTATGCGAAAAAATAATCTGATCCTGCTGAGCCACCGCAAAAGTAACCGACAAAAGCAAAATAAAGGCTGTAATTATTTTCAAATTTTGCATGACATCTACCCCTGTTACCAGACAAAACTAATATGGTTTAAAACACGCTGATCTGATCGATAGTCAGCATTTTGCAGCCACTGGTATTCCAGCTGCACGTTCCAGTGTTTCAAGAACTGATAATTCAAACCAATGGCGTTGGCCAGTTGATGGTCGTAATCAAAGCGCTTTTCAAAACGGTAGCGTGAATAATCGACACTGATCGTCATTAACAGATGGCGCAAAATCTGGTAGCGGTAATTGAGTAAAGCGCCTAATTGATTGCCCAGATCACCCGTTTCATAAACCAGCCCCACATTTCCATGGCGATTGGAAAGCATGGTAATAAAACGCGTACCATACCCTTCATCCAGTTGTACGCCCTGCACCATGGCGCTCAAAGCATACTGTGCGCTCACCTGATACACCAGATTAAGGCCGCTTAAGAGATAGCGATTGACTTCAAATATCTGAAAATAGGAATCGTTGTAAACCTGAGGGAATTGTTGCTTCAGATAGGCATCAATCATGAGTTTGGAACTTAACTGATAGCGTCCCGAAAGGTACAGGCGATGAAACCTTTGGTTAACCAGATCATAATGAGCCTGTAACAACAGGAGCAATTGGGGCAGGCTGGAATTACTCAAATTCAGCCCGGTGAGTTGCCATTGGGTATCTCCGCCTCGGCTTTTTTGTAAATAGATCAAACTGCACGTGGTCTTGTGCACATTTTTAAATTTAAGTTGCGTACCTACCACCGTTGCTTCATCCAATGCGTACACTCTGGCTGCCCGCCACAAATGACTTTCCACGCCACCATACAACTGCCAACTCATCCAGGTCAACGGTTTCAATGTTAAATTCACCCCATCCAGACTACCCAAAACGACACCAGGATACAAAAACTGACGTCCGATTTCCAGATCGAGCAAATTAAAAAGATTTTTTGTGGAAACGGAAAAGCGGTAGGCTTTAAAGCGTTTTAATTCGCTCAGGTCCGAATCGGCCAGATCCGTTAAAGCGCGACCAGCAATGTGCAATTGCCAGCCCCCCAACTGACTAAAGGCAATATTGGTGCGTAAGGTCTGATACAAACGCGTATGTAATTCCGTTTCATTCGAACCGGCAGCCTTTTGAGCGCTGTAAGTGTAAACAGAATTACGGACAAAGCCATTAAACTGAACGGATTGGGCAAAAAGAACATTGCCGAGTAAAACAAGAAAACTAAATCCCACAATACACTTTTTCATGGCCTTCTCTCATTTTATTCATTTAAATTGGAAAAAAAGCGAATCACAGGGATTCGCTTTTAAACGGCTTAATCGGTGAACACAGGTTCATTGGCTTTTAATTCCGCCTCAAGATAGGTAGAATCCACATCGCTTTTTTTCAACAGCACTTCATCATGTTGGCCGTGACAGGTTTGCCCACACCACACGGTACCGCTTGTATCGGTTAAAAAGGTCCAGCGCTGAATATTGTGGGGTGTGGCATATTTCCAGGTCGGCGCATCTTCAAAAGTGGTCAGGCTAATGGAACCGCCCCAGTTGTCGTATGTGTCCGGCGCAATGGGGATGTGGCGCACCAATGCGTAGTCGGTGTTTCTGAAAGAGCTGGTATTTTTCAGGTAATTTTTACCGATCTTAAAGGTTGGGTAGGAAGAACCTGTAATGCCTTTACCCACATGGCAGCCATTACAACTTTTGTAAGTTTGCGAATGGCAAATCTGGCATTGTAAGGTAGTGCTGCCCTGGACATGCGTTTTATGGTAGAGATTTTCTGTGTTCTCATCCAGAACATCGGGATGACAATCCACACATTGGGCAACAAAATTTTCGTTTTCCACCAGGCGATAATCGTACAGGTTGCCATCGCCGTGCATTTCGTTGGCCTGGTGGCAGGCTACACAATTCATACCCTTATTGTAGTGGACATCGGCTTCTTTCACATTTTCGTAGCCTTCCTGCCCTTTGTGTGAACCGCGGAATTCTTCGCCTATCCGCGAACCATGACAGGCTGTACAATTATTAACCATGCTGGGCGTGCGATAAAAAACATGACCTTTTTCCAGACCGCTGTTGACCGAAACAGGGCGAATGACATGACACTGCCCACATCCGGCATGGCATTTGGCACAACCAACTTCAAATCCGGCCTTCATCTTGGGATCACTACGCAGGTCCTGTCCATTGGCACGAATACTAAAACGTTGGTAATAGCCATTCTGCGTGAAATGTAAGGAATTTTTAAAATTGGCCGTAATATCGGCATGGCAGGCGCTGCAATACACATCAAATTGTTCACTGGGCAGGGCCACAAAGTCGGCTGTGGCTGCATGCGCTTCGGCTTTTGCCTCTTTGGTTAGCGGGGTATTGGGATTACCTCCATGGCAATTGGTGCAGGCCAGTTGCCCGTGTACACTGCTTAAGAAGGCATCTGAAACCAGCACACGTTCCGCAGGCCCCAACGGGGCCACTGCGCCGCCTCAGCCTTCACCCGCTTCGCCACCATTGGTCTCCAATGGTTCCGCAACCGCTTCCAATAAGTCTTTATTGGTGTGGCAGGCCACACAGCTACTTTGCTGGGTAACTTCGTAGATGCCTTCCTTCTGGGCAATATCACTCTTTTTCTCTTTACAGGAAAATAGAGCCAAAAAGAGCATCAACATGGGAATGAATACAAATTTTTTCACGGCGCTACTCCAGTTAGATCATACCGTTTGTAAAGTTAAAGACAGGTCAGCTGGCAAGCAATAAGCTGACCCGCCTTTTTTTATGATTTTTTTTTCATATTTAGTCTATTTTTCCACCGTGTAGTCATGAGCGTCGGTGTCTTCGTTAAAAGCGCTGATGGCTCGTACATTGGCGTCTTTGGTCCAGGCCATGATACCCCACTTCAGGTTGGTAGCATCGTATCCTAACAGGTTGAGCACTGTACAGGCGATCTGACCGGTATGCCCGGTGTAGCAATATGTGACCACTGGACGGTTGGGATCAATCTTCTTTAAATTGTCAACTTTGGCAATCTCTTTCCATGAAATGTTTATGGCGCCGGGAATATGGCCCAAAGCGTAGTGTTCGGGTTTGCGCACACTGATAATTTGAGGATCATTGGAAGCGTCCCCGTCATTCAACAAATCAAACAGAGCCTGAGCCGTAGTTACCGGAGCGTGATTGGAAACATACTGATCGGCTGCCGCTTTTAGAATGGTCATGGCATCTTCGGAATCGGCAAAATTGGGGTCGGCCAGATCATAGGTCTTGGTTTGCGGTACATCGGTGGTCACAGCAAAGTCATGCGCATCGGTCTCTTCATTGAAAGCGCTCTGCACTCGAACATCAGCATCTTTGGTCCAGGACATAATGCCCCATTTCATGTTGGAGACATCATAACCCAACACCTTAAGGATGGTAGCCGAGATCTGCCCGGTGTGGCCCGTGTAACAGTAGGTAACGATGTGTTTATCGGTGGGTAACTTTTTCAGATTGTCTTCTTTGGCGATCTGCGTCCAGGGAATATTGATGGCTCCAGGAACATGACCCAGCGCATAATGTTCGGGTTTGCGCACACTGACCACAAAATGGCTGCTCATATCATCATGAAGAGTTTGAGCAGTAATAATAAAATCGCTCCAGCCGGAAATGGCCTGCTCTACAACCGGTTGAATGATCTCGAAATTACTCTTCTTCTCTTTTTCATTGTCCGTCGAAGACGAGCACGAGAACAAGAAGGCCAAACCGACCATCAGGGACAAAATGGTTAAATACCTGCGAAACATTACGTTACTCCTTTCTGTGTTAAACAACTGACAATTTTTGTTTAAATTTTCACAAATACTGTTGCAAGTTGCGTTCCATATTTTATTATTTTTTGTAACTTTTTATTTTCACACAATTTAAATGAATTGCAAATGTGCTACACTATTTTTCAAATGAAACAGTTTGTTTCAGATGCTTCTTTTACTTTTAGTTTATTTATTGAAAAACAGCAAATTACACCAATTGAAAAACAATGTTTCAACTGTTTCACACTGAAACACCTTTGCCTGTCGCTCAGACTATCTTTAACTATATGATTTTAAATCAATTACATCACGCAAAACCGAGTTTGTTAATTTAGGTACAAATATTGCAGCCCTTTTCTCAAGGTAAATCAGGAGTGCACAATGATCGATCCAAAAATCAAATGCGAAAATTTAACCGAAATTATTCTGGACAACATTACAGACGGGGTCTTTACCATTGATCATAATTTTAATATTACCTCCTTTAATAAAGCCGGTTGTCGTATTACAGGATTTGACTGCCAGGAAGTCGTTGGGAAAAAGTGTTTTGATGTGTTTCGTTCCAATATCTGTGAAAAGGACTGCGTGCTAAAACAGGCCATTGAATCCGGAGAGCCCATCAGTTCCAGAACCGTGTACATCATAAACAAAAAAGGTCAACGGATTCCCATTAGCATTTCGGCCGCCGCCCTGATAGACAAAAACGGTCAGGTCCTGGGGGGTGTTGAAACGTTCAGGGATTTGAGCGCTGAAGACGACCTGCGCAAATTCATCCGAAAAAATTTTTCTTACCACGATATTGTTTCCAAAAATGCCAGGATGTGGCAACTGTTCGATTTACTACCGCAAATTTCCGAAAGCGACAGCACCGTGCTAATAGAAGGTGAAAGTGGTACGGGCAAGGAATTGGTGGCCCGCGTGATTCACCAGTTAAGTCATCGATCCCGAAAAAATTTTGTGGCCATCAACTGTGGAGGCCTGCCCGACAGTTTACTGGAATCGGAATTGTTTGGTTACAAAGCGGGGGCTTTTACCGATGCTAAGAGAGACAAAATAGGACGCATTGCCCTGGCTGAGGGTGGCACACTCTTTCTGGACGAAATTGGCGACATCTCTCCAGCCTTTCAGGTCAAACTTCTGCGATTTTTACAGGAACGCACGTACGAACCTTTAGGAGCGGTTGAATCGCTCAAAGCCAATGTGCGCATCATTGCAGCCACCAACCGAAACATAGAAGAATTAGTAACTTCCGGAATTTTTAGAAAAGACCTCTATTACCGCATTAAAGTGATTCGGCTAAACATCCCCCCTTTACGACAACGCAAAGAAGACATTCCGCTATTGGTCGAACACTTCATTAAACGTTTTAATCATCTGCAGGGCAAAACCATTGAAGGGGTCTCGCCCGATGTTTTGGAGATACTCATGCACTACAATTTCCCCGGTAATGTCCGTGAATTAGAAAACATCATTGAACACGCTTTTGTGTTGTGTAATGAATCCATTATTCAGGAAAAACATCTACCAGTTGATCTGTTTGAACAACGGAGCGCCGAGGCTCAGGAAAAGTACCAGCAAAAATTACAGGACATGGAAGCAGAGCTCATTTTACGCACTCTTAAAGAATACAACTGGAATCGCCAGGCTGCGGCTCGCGCCCTGAACATGCACAAAACCACCCTGTTTCGTAAAATCAAAAAACTGGGTATTGAACTGCCACGCCTGGACGGCCGCCGCCGGCATTAACTGTTTAACTACCCGTCGCTCTTATTTTCTGCAGTCCCCTCGCCCTGTTTTAACCAACTCATAAAATCATGTGTTAATCGAGTTGCATTATTGCTACTGTACCACTGCAACTTTGCTACTCTGTGCAACGGTTCAAAAGTTTTTACTATTCACATAACGTATTGAAAATTCATCGATTACTTTTCAGCACACGGAACGGCATGCTATTTGTTTGTACCCAATTCAAAAAGGTTGCATGGATACAATGAAAGTGGCCATACCCGTCTGGCAAAACAGAGTGGCGCCCGTGTTCGATGTGAGCCATCAGTTAAAAATTATTGATTTGCACAATGGGCAAAAAAAGCCCAGGACGGTAAATCTGCAGCAGGCCAGCCTGGCCCATCGCCTTAAAATCCTGTCGGATTTTAAGGTGAACGTGCTGTTGTGTAATGGAATTAGCCTTTTTTTGCAGGGCTGTTTACAGGCCAGACAGATCAGAGTTATAAACAACTGTACCGGAAGTGAAAGTGAGGTTTTGATTCACCTGCAGCAAGAAATGAAGCAAATTTAACAAACATGAACGGAGAATGTCGGTTATGTCCCAAACAAGACGAACCTTTTTAAAAACCCTGGGCGCTGCCTCATTAACGGCGACAGGGGCAAAAAAAGCCGGAGCAACGCCTAAAAACGTTCTTTCGGATGATCGCTTTGGTGTTTTAGTGGACACCACGGTCTGTATTGGTTGTCGCCAGTGTGAATACGCCTGCAAAAAGGAACACGGTTTACCCACAGGCGACCTGGATGA
The DNA here is from genome assembly GCF_056497305.1 of Caldithrix sp. Lineage (NCBI taxonomy): Bacteria > Pseudomonadati > Calditrichota > Calditrichia > Calditrichales > Calditrichaceae > Caldithrix > Caldithrix sp. Next base: position 10,259 of record NZ_JBSMDE010000135.1, read on the forward strand.
TTATCGGGATCGTTCAGTATTCCAGACCTTGCGTCGTCCTGACGACACAGCCTTAACCGTGGTTAATGCCTTTAAAGCCAGCAAACCAGAACTGCAGGAAATAACCGTTAAAGTACAATGCATGCATTGCGACCATCCGGCCTGCGTTTCGGCCTGCATTGTAGGAGCCTTCTCCAAACAGGAAAATGGCGCGGTCATCTGGGATGAAAGTCGTTGCATTGGGTGTCGCTACTGCATGGTGGCCTGCCCTTTCCAGGTGCCGGCTTTTGAATACCACAAAGCCATTGAGCCTAAAATCATGAAATGCGATTTCTGCTACCCAACACGCACTTCCCGTGGCCAGATGCCGGCCTGCGTGGAGACCTGCCCTACCGAGGCCCTGGTCTTTGGTAAACGGTACGAATTAATTCAAATTGCTCACGATCGGATCCGCAAAAATCCGGAGCGCTACATTAACCACGTGTTTGGCGAGCATGAAGTGGGCGGCACTTCGTGGCTCTATTTAGCCGGGCAAGATTTTCTGAAACTCGGTTTTCCGGATGTGGGCACTGAGCCCGCCCCCGGCGCCACAGAACCAATTCAACACGCCATTTTTAAATTTTTTGTTCCTCCGGTAGCGCTCTATGCCTTGTTAGGCGGCATTATGTGGCTGGGAAAACAGACGCGTGAAGAGGAGGAATGAGGATGGAAGCCTATTTTAAACCACAACCGATTAAACGGCCCTATTTTACCCGCGGGGTAATTGTTCTTTTAATATTAGCTGCCAATGGGTTGTTCTGGAGCATTCTGCGCTTTGGCTTTGGCCTGGGAGCCGTTACCAACTTAAACAATCAATTTCCCTGGGGGCTGTGGATAGGCCTGGATGTAGCCGCCGGGGTGGCCCTGGCTGCCGGTGGATTTACCACCTCCGCCCTGGTGCACATCTTCTACCGTGAAGATTTCCATGTACTGGTTCGTCCGGCCATCATGACCGCCATGCTGGGCTACACCTTTGTGGCCATCGGCGTTATGTTCGATCTCGGCCGCTATTACAACATCTGGCATGTGCCGATTATGGGCAACAGCAACTCGGTATTGTTCGAAGTTGGTATTTGCGTAATGACCTACCTGGCCACCCTGTACATCGAATTTTTCCCCATTGTAACCGAACGGTTCATCGGCCGTGTTCATTTAAAAGGGGGGGTTAAATGGTTAAATCGTCCCATCGATGGTTTTTTGCGCTTTATAGACTCCTTTTTGGGTAAAACCATGTTCTTTTTCATCCTTTTGGGAGTGGTCCTCTCTTGCCTGCACCAATCATCGCTGGGAACTCTGATGTTGATCGCCGGCAAAAAGGTCCATCCCTTGTGGCAAACGCCTGTTTCTCCCCTGCTCTTTTTACTCTCTGCTTTTGCCGTCGGTTTTCCCATGGTCATCATGGAATCGTTAACGGCTTCTCGTTCCCTGGGGTTAAAGCCGGAAATGGACGTATTGCGTAAACTGGCCCGCTTTGTGGGCCCACTTCTGGGTATTTATCTGGCCTTTAAGCTGGGAGATATGGTCATTCGCGGCACCTATGTCTATTTAAATGAAATCAATCTGCAATCCATCATGTGGGTGGCAGAAATGTTATTTGGCGTCATCATACCCGTGCGCATGTTTTTCTGGGACAAAGTTTTGCAATCACGGACACTGCTCTACATCGCCTCCATGCTGGTTATTTTTGGCGTTGCTCTCAATCGTTTCAATGTTTTCATCATCGCCTACAAACCGCCGTACATTTTAAAACAATACTGGCCCTCCATCGGAGAGATATCAATCACCGTTGGGCTGATTTCGCTGGAGATATTACTGTACAGGGCGCTGGTAATAATTTTTCCGGTGATCTCCGTGCCACTTAAGGGCGTCAGCGCCAGAGCAAAATATGCTATCAGGGGAGTAATCCAATGAAAACGATCGTTCACTTTTTGATTGTGATTATATCATTCTTCACCTTGAGTCGGGCGCAGCGGATCGGACACCATGCGCAGTTTCCCCTGCGTTGCGATGAATGTCATTATTGTAAAAAACCGACCTACAATGAACCCTGCTTAAAAATTTGTCCAGATTTCATTCGTGAAGGCATTACGGTACACCATTCTGTGGAAGATGCTCCGGCCATCCTGATCATCGATACTTTACAAAACCAATATGCCCCGGCCGTTTTTACGCATCGTCTGCACGCACAAATGGGCGAAATGCTGGGCGGCTGCGAATCCTGCCACCATCACAATCCCCCGGGTAAAGTGCGTTCCTGCATCGAATGTCACCAGCCCAAACGGGACATAAATGATCTGTCCCGACCTTCGTTGAAAGGCGCCTACCACCAATTGTGCATTAATTGTCACCGAACCTGGGACGCCGACTGGAGTAAAACTTCGGATTGTTATTTTTGCCATCCGAAAGCCACCGAAGATATCTCCAAAAATTCGAAACATCTGGCCGAATTAGCGAAAAAGCGGCATCCGGCGCCCAAAACACCAGAGGTATTTGTTCTTAAAAGCGATTACGAAGAGGCGCCGGTGGTGACCTTTTACCATAAGGAGCACATCTTTACCTTTGGACTGGAATGTAAGCGTTGCCATAAAAACAATGCCTGCGCCGATTGTCATAATCCGAATCTTAAAAAAGAAAGTACAAAACTCGAGCATGAAAACTGCCTGCACTGCCATCAAACGGCCATTGATGAAAATTGCGAACACTGCCATGGAAACCAGCAAAAAGCGCCATTCGATCACGCCAGAACTGGCTGGCCGTTAAAACCTTTCCATAAAAAACTGGCCTGCCAGACCTGTCATCAAAAGCAGATCGAATTTAAGGCTTTAAACAAGGAATGCAACAGCTGCCATCAAACTAATTGGCAGGTTGGAACGTTTAATCATTCGGTAACCGGAATAGTCCTGGATGAAAATCATGCGGACATTGATTGTGAAACCTGCCACGTAAAACGCAAGTTCGACCAAAACCCGCAATGTACCGAGTGTCACGAAGACAAAACTTTTCCGGCAGATGTACCTGGTAAACGTGTTAAAAGGTGAGCAAAATGTTCAATAAAATCTCATTTAAGCTGATTTTTACCATTGCCATTGTCGTCGTTCTGGTTTTTACCGGATTTGCCGTATTGACTTTACGCACACAACTGAATCTGGTAATGAGTCAGGTTAAAAATTTTGTGAACACCCAGAGCGAAACCATCAAAAACAGCACCAAAGTTTCCATGCTCAATAATAACCGCGAATTGACGCACGAAATCATCCGAACCGTAGGTAAACAACCCTGCATCCGGCAGGTTCGCATTTTGAACAAGGAAGGCGAAATCATGTACGCGGCTGACACCACGGAAATTGGCAAAGTTCTGGATAAAAGAGCCGAGGCCTGCTACAGTTGTCACGCTTCGGATCAGCCTCTGGAAAGACTTTCTATTTCCGAGCGTGTGCGCATCTACCGCAAGCACCCCGATTCGACGCGCATCATGGGCGTCATCAATCCCATTTACAACGATCCCTCATGTTGGTCTGCTGACTGCCACGTGCATCCAAAAAGTCAAAAGGTCTTAGGCGTACTCGATCTTACCGTTTGCCTGAAACATGTCGATCAGGAAATAGCCAGTGTTCGGCAAAAAATGCTGGTCATCGCTCTGACGGCCATCATTTTACTGGCCTTCATCCTCTGGCTGTTAATCAATCGCTTTGTCGATCGCCCGGTTAAAAAACTGTTAACCGCCACCAGGCAAGTCGCTTCCGGAAATTTGAATTACACCATTCCCGACCTGGGCAACGACGAGCTGGGCATTTTAGCCCGTTCCTTTAACAACATGACCCGAAAGCTGGCCGAAGCGCGCCAGCAGCTGTTTCAATCGGATAAAATGGCCTCGCTGGGTCGGCTGGCTGCCGGCGTTGCCCACGAAATCAACAATCCGTTAACCGGCATTTTGACCTACGCCAGTTTTTTACTAAAACGCACCAAAGATCAGCCAGAGCTGCACAACGATCTGCAGGTCATTGTACGCGAAACCATGCGCAGCCGTGAAATCGTAAAAGGCCTGCTCGATTTTGCCCGTCAATCCATCCCCCAAAAGATTAAATCCGATATTCACCAGGTCATTCAGCGCGCCCTTGACGTGGTTGAAAATCAATTGACCCTGAACCGAATTGAAGTGGTTAAAAAATTCGCTCCACGTCTACCGGAAATCTTTATCGATCCCAGCCAGATGCAACAGGTGTTCATCAACCTCTTTTCCAACGCCCAGCAGGCCATCGGTAAAAACGGCGGCAAGATTACCATTGAAAGCGCTCTGGTCAGGCTCTCGCCTTACGGAAAAGTGCAGATCAAACAGGCTTTGTGTCCCAAAGGACACGATTTAATGGACGAACACACACGCATTGACGGCTTACCCTCCATCAAATTAAAAGTTCGTCTAGACGGGCAGGAGGGCTTCGTCTATTTAGACCCCATTTACGGGCGCAACCATTTTCGTTCTGAAATAAGCATCAAAAACGACGACCTGGCCGACATTGTTTGCCCCAAGTGCAACATTTCTCTTTTAGACAGAGACCAGAAATGCCCGGAATGCAAAGCGCCGGTTTATGTGCTGGAAATCCCGGGTAAGGGTCAATTACACGGCTGCATTACCGATGAATGCCAGTGGCAATACTGGGATGAAGTCGAAAAGCAGGGCCCCCGTGATTACATTGAAATTAAAGTGCGCGACACCGGTTGCGGCATTCCTCCGGAGATCATGGACAAAATCTTTGATCCTTTTTTTACGACCAAGGGACAGCAGGGTACAGGACTGGGCCTGGCCGTCATCTGGGGCATTCTGGAAAATCATGAAGGCACCATTTCGGTGCAAAGCAAAGTGGGCAAAGGTACCACCTTTACCATTCATTTGCCGGTTGAAAAAGGATAGGTAAGCCCTATGGACAAAAAACATCTTTTAGTCATCGATGACGAACCAGTTATTCTGGATGCCATTCAGCGCGTGGCCGGGTCAGAGGGCTGGCAGGTCACCACAGCGCCAGACGCCACCAGAGGTCTGAATCTGGCGCGACAGAATCCTTACGATCTGTGTTTGTGCGATATCAAATTGCCAGACATGGACGGTTTTGAATTTCTGCAAAAGCTTAAAGCTACGGATATGACGCTGCCGGTCATCATGACCACCGGATATGCCACTGTGGAAAACGCCGTCAAATCGCTGGACCTGGGCGCCATCGACTATTTACCAAAACCTTTTACAGCCGACGAATTGCTTAGCGCTCTGTACCGGGGCTATCACTACGTTCAGGCCATTAAAGTGCAGAAGAACGAAAAAGCAAATCCCAATTCGCTGATCGTGCCCTGCCCGCCCCAATATCGCAAGTTGGGCTATGCCTCCTGGTGTTTTATTGATCTGGACGGATCGGTCAAAATTGGCCTGTCGTTTCTCTTTCTCAAGATCATCGGTTCCATTCGCCGGATTCACTTACTGCCTCTGGAAAGCGAAATAAATCAGGGCTTTTCCTGCGCCGACATCGAGGCCGAAAATGGCCTGATCCATCCGCTGATTACGCCTTTAAGCGGTCAAATCATTCGCCTGAACGAAAAAGTCAAGGAAGACCCCCTTATTCTTGAAAAGGATCCTTACTTTGAGGGCTGGGTGTACATCATTGTACCCAGAAATTTAAATCACGAAATAAATCATTTAACCGTGTGTAATCAATAAATTTCAAAAATAGAAGGAGAAAAAAATGGGCTTATTTTTATTAATCGTTGCACTCATCCTGTTCATCATCGCCGATCTGATCATTCGCACGGTGCTGAAAAGAGCCGAAGAGAAAAGGTTGCGCAAATTGCGACAGCAGGCGCTGGAAACGAATTTAAAGCTGGATTTTAGCCATGAAGCCAAAACCCTGAAACGCGTGGAAGTGCCCAACCCCAAAGCGCGCATTTTAGCCGTTGACGATGAGGAGATCATTTTAGACAGCTTTCGTAAAATCCTGGTCATGGCCGGCTATTCGGTTGACACTGTTGAAAGCGGAGAAGAAGCGCTGGCCCTGGTGCAAAAACGGCATTACGATTTCGTTTTTTCGGATTTAAAAATGCCGGGCATGGATGGCGTGGAAGTGTGCAAAGCGGTCAAACACCTGCGCCCGGACATCGACGTGATCATCATTACCGGTTACGCCACCGTGGAAACCGCGGTAGAAACCATGAAATACGGAGCCATGGATTACGTGCAAAAACCTTTCACCGAAGATGAGCTGGTGGCTATGGTGGACAAATTTTTGATCCAGCGCCAGGAACGCATCAAAAAACAGTTGAAATCACGCGTACACATTACCCATGTGGGCGAACCGGAAGTTAAAGATACGGTTGAATTTTACATCCCGGGCGGTGTGTTCATCTCTGCCTGGCACACATGGGCAGCCCTGACTGAAAGCGGCGAAGTGCATGTAGGACTGGATGATTTTGCCAGCAAACTAATCGGCCGGGTTGATGCCATTGAAGCGCCGAGTCCGGGCCTGGAAGTAAAACAGGGACAGCTCTTATTCAATGTCCGCGTTGGACAGAACACCATTCCTTTCCGCTCGCCAATCAGCGGCCGAGTCATTAAATTAAACGGCTCAGTAATCGAAGACCCGGAACGTCTGGAAATTACCCCCTACGAAAGTAACTGGATATGCCTGTTAGACGCCGAAAAACTGGAAGATGATTTGAAAAATCTGAAAATCGGTCAGGAAGCAGTGAAGTTTTTTGAAGAAGAACTGGAAAAGCTACAGAGCTACATTAAAAAAGCGGTTAAATCGACCACCGATGAAAAGCTGGTTCCTGCAGACGGAAAAGTGTACATCGGCGAATTACGCGTTTTAAACGACAAAGATTTTAATGTTATTGTTCATGATTTCTTTGAAAAGGAATAGGCTGGGTTTTTGAGGTTAGCGAACGGCCCGACCGCCATCCACATTGATGCAGGTACCGGTAATGTAATCCGAACCTTCAATTAAAAAACGGACGGTTCGGGCCACATCCTCTGGCCGGCCCTCTCTTTTTAAAAGCGTCTGTTCCACGGCGTACTGTTTTTCTCTTTCTGGAAAATCATCTGGCATTAACACCGGGCCGGGATGGACGCAATTGACCTGCACCTCCGGGGCCAGCGCCTTAGCCAGGCCAATGGTCAGGGCCACAACGCCCGCCTTGCTGATGCTGTAAGGTAAATAGGAAGGAAAAGGATGAATAGCGCCGCTATCACCTATATTGATTATTTTACCCTGTTTCTGTTTCTTCATCTGCTGGCCCACTTTTTGCGAAAGGAAGAACACACTTTTCAAATTGAGATTGAGCAAACGATCCCAGTCATCTTCACTGACCTGACCGAAGGGCGTTTTAAAGAACAGCGCCGCATTATTGACCAGCACATCAATGCGTCCGGTTTGATTGAGCACATCCTCAGCCAGGCGTTCTGCATTGCGCGCCGTTGAAAGGTCTTGCTGGAAAAGGAGTATTTCTGCGCCGGCCCGCTGTAGCTCTTCTTTTAAAGCCTGCGCCTGAGCCACACTGTGATGGTAATGGCAGCAAACCGTAGCCCCGGCCAGGCACAGCTCTTTAACAATCGTCCGCCCCAGGCGTACTGCGCCGCCCGTCACCAGTATGATTTTGTTCTCAATGTCCATTAGGTACAAATTCCTTTAAAAAGGGATTTTTGCTCTTTTCATGGCCGATTGTCGTTTCGGACCCATGACCAGAATGTACAATCGTATCATCCGGCAGGGTAAATAGCTTATGTTGGATCGAACGCATCAGTGTATTAAAATCACCTCCGTAAAGGTCGGTTCTACCTACGGATTCTCTGAAAAGGACGTCGCCCACAAAGACATGGCCATCAAAATAGAGACAGATACTTCCCGGGCTGTGACCGGGCGTATGAAAAACTTTAATAGACTGACCATTAAACTCAAACTGATCGCCGTCGTTCAAAAAGCCGTCCACTTCGGGCACGGGCGAGCAATCGAAGCCGAAAAACAAAGCCTGCTCCTTTAACGACTCAAGCAGCGGTAAATCGGCCTCGTGAATGTAAAAGGGGATGTTGAAATGGTCTTTTATCTGGTAAAGATGGCGGGCGTGATCGATGTGGCTGTGCGTATTGATGATCCGCTGAGGTTGCCAGTTGTGATCTTCGATGGTTTGAATGATTTTTTCCGGTTCATCGCCGGGATCGATCAAAAAACATTGGGCCGTCTGTTCGTCTGCCACGATGTAGCAATTCACTTCAAAAGGCCCGACAGGCAGTCTTAAAATATGCATGGCCTCTCCTTGATTAAACGATTAAAGGGCATTGACCGGATTTAGCGGTATGCCTTGTTCCAGTACCGAGATGACATTGTTCGCTACCATGCGCGCCATCTCTGCTCTGGTTTCTACGGTTGCACTACCAACGTGCGGTAATAGTACAACGTTTTTCATCTGAATCAGTTCCGGATGAACCTGGGGTTCGTGCTCAAACACATCCAGGCCAGCGCCGGCTAAATGTCCGCTTTTCAAGGCATTAACCAGCGCTTCTTCATCCACCACCGGGCCGCGCGCCGTATTAATTAAAAAGGCGCCCTTTTTCATGGAAAAGATGTTTCGTTCATTGAGCAGGTGCCAGGTTTCCGGAGTTAAGGGACAATGTAAGGAGACAAAATCCGACAGCGCCAGCAATTCCTCCAGCGAAAGGCGTCTGGCGCGGGTTGTTTTTTCGAAGTCGGGCTTAGGACTTCTGGAATAATAGACAATCGACATGTCAAAGCCGCTGGCTCTTTTACCCACTGCCTGGCCAATGCGCCCTGCCCCCACGATGCCCAGCGTTTTACCGCTCACTTCCCTGCCCAGCAACAGTTCCGGCTCCCAGCCCTTAAATTTGCCCTGACGCAGGAATCGATCGGCTTCCACCACTCTTCGACTAACCGCCAGGATCAGCGCCCAGGTTAAATCGGCAGTGGCAGCGGTTAAAACATCGGGAGTGTTGGTTACAAAAATCTTCCTGCGCGTCGCCTCTGCTACATCGATATTGTTGAAACCCACAGCGTAATTGGCGACTATTTTTAAACGTTTGGCCCGCGCCAGCACCTCCCTGTCAATCCTGTCGGAAAGCATGCAGACCAGCGCATCGCAATCTTCAATCTGTTCCATCAACTCTGAATGGGTAAGCGTTTGGCCGACCGAATGTACCTGCACCTGGTAACCGGCTTCCTGCAGAAGGTCCAGCCCGGCTTGCGGAATTTTCTTTGTAACAAATACTTTAAATCCCTTTTTCATGACCCACATCCTCAATCCGATTTAACCATAATACCAACTTTAAAAATACAATACAAAGCGTTTTAGTTCAAAGAAAATTTTTCATTGTTTGTATTGACTTTATTTGTTAAAATTAGGACTTTTAACAACGGGACAGATCGAATGCTTATTTTTTCCTTTTTAACAGCTGTTATCTGGACACTTTTTGTCTTCTATCAAACAGAGGCCCGCATACGTTTTGTCGGTTTGAAAATCTTTTTACTCCATTTTTTGGGCGGCATGATTGTACTACTTTTGTGTTACCGCTTCAACCATCCCATAACCTATCTGGCTTTAGGCGGGATTATTCTTATCGCCGGATTGCGTTACATATCAATAATCAAACAGGATCTGCTATCCTTTTTAGAAAAAAAGATACCTGCTTCTGAACGCGTTCTTATTCAATCGTTTAGCCTGTTTCTGTGCTGGCCGGCTTTTCTGGGCCAGAGTTCAGAAAGTCTGATAAAAAATGCAACTTACCTGTTGATCTTTAGTTTAATTTTGGCAGGATTATTGCAACTCTTTTTGAATGAACGAATTCTAACCAGGAGGCTGGCATGGCAGAAAGACCTGATTGTAACGCTAAGTGGCTTGTTTATGGTGATTAACAGCCTGATCATCATGAGTGGAGATGTAGCCTTTTTTTTGCACATTTTTGAGAAAATTTTACACATCTATTGAGAGAAGGAGTCAGTAAAATGATAAATTCCAAGCACAAAACAATGAGCTTAATTTTACTGGGATTTTTGATATCTTTTTCTCTGGGGCAGAACAGAGCGACTAAAGATTATAGGACTTTTAAAGATTTGTCTGGTAGAGAAGTTTCTTTGAATGATTTTAGGGGGCAAATTACATTGCTCAATTTTTGCGCTACCTGGTCTGCTGGCTCTTTGAGAGAGATGCCGGCACTTCAAAAAATTTCCAACGATTTTGCCGGTGAAAAAGTGCAAATATTGGGCGTGGTGGTCATGTCGGATACCAGTAAAATTGAACAATTGAAACAGGTGACGCACATTTCCTATCCTCTTTTGATTGGTACGCGCCAACACTTGCAGAATATCAGTCAAAGCCTGATTATTCCCCAAACGATTGTGCTGGATAAGCAAGGACGGATTCTAAAGCGTTTTGAGGGAACGCAAAGCTACAAAACCTTTTCAGAATTTCTTGAGAACTACCTTAACCAGGCTGAGTTGACCAGCCACAATGGAAGTTCGGCTGAATTATCCAGAGAATGATTAAGGGATGAAACCGCTCATTCGTCTTTCTGCTGAAATACAGGAACGGATTCCAGACCTTAAATTAGGGCTGGTTTACGCCAACCAGGTCAGGGTGCAGAAAGAGTGTCCTGAATTTGACACCTATTTTAAAACTCTGGAAGACTATTTAATAAGCAACTTTGCCCATCATCCGCTCTCTTCTCATCCGGTCATTGGCCATGTACGCAGGATGTACCGAAGAATTGGCTGGGAACCGACTCGTTACCGCCCTTCATCCGAAGCTCTGGCCCGCAGGATTTTACAGAATAAAGGCCTGTACCGTATCTACAACCTGGTCGATTTGGGCAACCTGGTTTCGGCTCGCTTCCATTTACCTATGGGACTGTACGACGCCGATAAGATTTCAGGAAACATCTGGGTGGATGTCGGAAGGGAAGGGGAACATTATGCCGGCATCAGTCGGCAGGAAATTCATGCCCATGGAAAGCTGATTTTAAGAGATGCCCTGGGTATTTTTGGCAACCCTACAGCAGATTCAAGGAGGACCGCGCTAACTCAAAACAGTAAAAATGTGCTGGCTATTTTTTTTACACCTCCTGAAATTAGCTTAAAGTACCTGAACCAGACTCTGGAGCAACTGATCAGCTATTTTTCACCCTATGCCCAAACTCTGGAAAAAGAGGTGCTCACCTTTTAAGGCCGCAAGGCCAGGAATGCACAAAAGAACATTTTTAAATTTAAAATAAAAATTACGAATTATTTTGCGAAGGGGTCAATTTTGCCCAGACGGTGAAAGCCTGTGCCAGCCTGTCATTCTGAATCCCGCTTCGTTCGTAACTCGAGCTTCAGCTCGAGACCTCTCCTGGCGCGGAAAAGTGTATGTGTGTAAAAGTTAAGATTGTAATAGTTAATTAGTTGAATGGTTGAATAGGTAAATGGTGCTGAGTGTCATTCCAAATCCCGATCCTCGGGGACAGGCCCGTCTGGCCACCGGACAGGCCATTCAACATTTAAACAACTCAACAACTCAACCTTTTTACTTCCTCACACAGCACAAAAATTTTTGCATCCCGTAGCGCGACTCTCCAGAGTCACATTGGCTCGATAGAGCCAATAAAAAATGACAGGCCGCTGCCCCGGAACCCTTAACTCTTAACTCTACTCCTCCAACAGCAGAAATCATTTCACGAATTAGCCCTCTCCCCCGCGGGCCCCATTCACCACAAATGGTTGGTCATATGCTCATTCAACAATTCAACCATTGAACCATTCAACAATTTTACTTCCTCACAGTGCATAAAAATTTTCGCGCGCTAAAGTATTGGATGTCTTTATCCGCTAATGCCAATAGTTCTAACCGTAAATAAAAATGTAACACAGGCATCCATCACGTTTTTAATGCTTCAGAACTTTGAAAATCCCAAGATGTTTCTCCTTTTTATTTTTAACGAAACATCTTTACAAAAAAAGAAACCATTTTTTTTGCGACTTTTACAAAAACTACGAATATTCATTTCTGATTTTTCAGGATACTGTCATCTAAAATACAGTAAAGCCCATCACCTCAACGAGCTGATGGGCCGGTCATGTATTAGGAGGAGCACCAAAAGAATCTACCGATCAACTAAAAGCCATATTTGCTCAAAAACTGTTTAGCAATTCCTTTATTTTACCATTCCGGAAAAGCCCATAAAGGCCAGGGCCAGAATGCCGGCTACAATCATGGCAATGGGCGCGCCCTGAAACGCTTTAGGGATTTCTCGGGTTTCCAGCGCTTCGCGCACACTGGAAAAAATGACCAGAGCCAGGCCAAAGCCCAGAGCAGAACCAAAGGAAAAAATCACGGTTTGCAATAAATTGAATTCACTTTGCACAGCCAGAATTGAAATCCCCAGAATAGCGCAGTTTGTGGTGATTAAGGGCAAAAAGATTCCCAGCGCGCGGTACAAGGCCGGCGCTATCTTCTTCAGCACTATTTCCACAAGCTGCACCAGCGACGCAATGACCAGAATAAACGCAATGGTTTGTAAATATTCGATGTTCAATGGTTCCAGAATGTAGGTTTGAATCAAGTAGGTAATAGTACCTGCCAGAGTCAGGACAAATACCACGGCCATAGACATGCCCAGCGCGGTGTCTAATTTTCTGGAAACGCCAAAATAGGGACACAGCCCCAAAAACCGCGAAAAAATGACATTATTTACAAATACGGCGCTCACAATGATTAATGCCAGTTCTGCCATCATTTACTCCTTTCAAACAAGCGCGACATTCTGTTCATGGCCACTAAAATGAACCCCAGAGATAAGAAAGCGCCAGGCGCCAGAACAAAGACCAGAATGGTGTTCCAGCCTTGCGGGATCAGGGCCATACCCAACCAGGCCCCGGAACCTAAAATTTCCCGCACGCTGCCCAAAATAAACAGAGCAAACGTAAATCCCAGTCCCATAAACAAGCCGTCCAGGAAGGAATGCCAGACTGTATTTTTTGAAGCAAAGGCCTCGGCACGGCCCAGAATAATGCAGTTAACCACAATAAGCGGAATGAATAGCCCGAGCGTTTTGTGCAACTGGTAAACTGTGGCCTGCATACTCATATCGACAATGGTTACGAAGGTGGCAATAATGACGATGTAGGCCGGAATGCGCACGCGGTTTGGAATAATCTTGCGCAAGGCAGAAACCACCACATTGGAACTGATGAGCACAAACGTTGTAGCCAGCCCCATGCCGATGCCATTTTCTGCCGAGGTGGTGGTGGCCAGGGTGGGGCATAGGCCCAGCAACAAACCGGTAACCGGATTTTCCACAAAAAAAGACTTGATCAGTTTTTCTTTGACATTCATTCTTTTTGTCCCTTTTGCAAAGTTTTAAAGACCATTAAAGCTCTTTGAACTCCGGCTGTAAAAGCACGGGAGGTAATGGTGGCTGCGGTCAGGGCGTCGATGTCGCCACCATCCTTCTTTACGGCCCAGCGCGTGTTACTCAACGACCGTCCCCTGAACTGCTTTTTAAAGTCTTCTTTTTTCATATTGTCACCAAGGCCAGGCGTCTCTTTGTGATTCAGCACGTAAGTGTCTAGCACCTTACCGGTTGAATCGACGCCCACCATCAGATCAAAATCCCCGCCAAACCCATGCGGAGCCTTTACAATGATGGCAAAGCCCACGACCTTTTCCTGATCATTTTTTGCCGGAAAATATCTGGCTGTGAACTCGGCCTGCTGCGTAACCTGCGGGTCATCCGGATAATGGAAGGCTCCCAACTGGCTGAAAACCACGGCCACGGCCTGGCGCGTCTCTTCTTTCATGTTTCGGCTAATCGGACCTTCTGTAATTTTGTGCACATAGGCCAACAAAACTGCCGAAAAAAATGCAATTAATACCAGCACACTGATGATTTTAACTCCACTCTCCTGATTATCCATTGCTCACCATCCCAAATTTTTTTTCTGGAAAATAACGATCTAACAAGGGCACAAAGGCATTCATAAACAAAATGGCAAAGGAGACGCCTTCCGGGTAGCTGCCGAACAGGCGAATCAACGCCGTAAAAAACCCACAACCAAAACCAAAAATCAATTTGGCGCGGCTGCTGATGGGTGAGGTCACCATATCGGTGGCCATGTACAGGGCGCCCAGAAACAATCCCCCGCTGAACAAATGGAACACTGGACTGGCATATTGTTGCGGATTGATCAGATAAAAAATGGCTGTAAAGATAAACACTGTTCCCATAAAACTGAGGGGGATTTCCCAGGTAATGTACTTTTTGTAAAACAGATAGGCGGCGCCAAGCAACAAAGCCAGAGCCGAAATTTCACCCAGCGAACCACCCACGTAGCCCAGAGCCAGATCGGTCACTTTGAATCGGGCAATGGCGCCCACGCCTTCGGTCTTCAAAATGCCCAGCGGCGTTGCGCCCGTGCTGCCATCAAAAGCACGAACCAGCGGCCAGGAAGTCATTTGTAAAGGAAAGGAGATCAGCAAAAAAACGCGGGCTACCAGGGCCGGATTGAAAATGTTCTGGCCCAACCCGCCAAACACCTGCTTGGCCAGTACAATAGCCACCAGCGCCCCAATAAAGATTAACCACCAGGGGGCATTGGAAGGAATGTTCATGGCCAGTAAAATGCCTGTCACCAGCGCGCTGCCATCCAGGTAATCGATGGATTGATTGAACCATCTGGCGCTTAGGGCTTCCAGTCCCACACAAAAAAGGCTGCTTAACACAACCACGCGTAGCGCGGGCCAGCCAAACATCCAGACAGACACCATCAGAGCCGGAACCAGGGAAAGGGCTACTGTGTACATGATCTTTCTGGTGGACTCACCAGCCAGTCCAAGAGGAGAGGAATCCATTATTAAAAGATTTTTTGTCTCCACAGCTAATTCTCTCTTTTTATTATTCTTTTCCCCAATCTCATCCAGTGAACAAGCCGGCGGTTAGCCGGACAAACATAAGTACAGCTCCCGCATTCAATGCAATCCATGATGTGCGGTTTCATGTAATCGGCCAGTTTGCCGCTTTTAATCATCTGAGCGTAAATCGCCACATCCAGCCCCATGGGGCAGACATCGACACAGCTTCCGCAGCGCAGGCAGGGATTGTCCTGGCGCTGCACATAAAGCGAGGCATCAAAAAAGAGCAGAGCCGAGGTTGTTTTACTGATGGGACTGGCAAAGGAGTGGCAGGTGCGTCCCATCATCGGCCCGCCGGCCAGAAGTACCTTTACCCTGCTCTGGTCAATATGAAATTTTTGTGTAATGTAGGAGACAGGCGTGCCCACAGGTAAAAGCATGTTGCCGGGTTGTTCCACCAGGTTGCCGGAAATGGTAACCACGCGCTCCATTAAGGGCCGATTGTGGTAAAACACATCCCGAATGGCCAGTACAGTAGCCACATTTTGCACCACCACGCCCACATCCATGGGCAAACCTTTTGAGGGCACTTCACGGTTCAAAACGGCTTTGATCAATTGTTTTTCGCCGCCCTGAGGATATTTTGTTTTTAAGGGGACTACAAAAACCCCCGCAGCCCGCGCCGAAACCTGTTCCATCAGGTTCAGAGCATCGGGTTTATTATTTTCAATCCCCAGATACACAGGCACATCATGGAATAAGCGTTGTAAAATTTTGATACCCTGCAGAATCTGCACCGGCTTTTCCACCATGATGCGATGATCGGCGGTAATGTAGGGTTCACATTCTGCGCCATTGATAATCAGGGCATCAATCTTCTTCTCAGGAGGCGGAGAAAGTTTTACATGGGTCGGGAAGCCCGCACCTCCCATGCCAATAATACCGGCCTGTTCAATGCGTTGGCGAATGGTCTGCGGCGTCAAGGCCTCAATCTGTGGGTCCAATTCCGCATCCTGCTGCAGAATTTCCTGATACGGTTTACCAGGTTCTTCAGGCTGCAGTTGAACGACTTCCCCCACGGCTCCACCCAACAGAGGAAGGCGCAGTATTTTTACGACTTTTCCATTGACCGGGGCGTGCACATTGGACGAAATGAAACCGGAAGCCTGCGCCAGCAGATCGCCGCGCTTTACCAGGTCGCCCTTTTTTACAACAACGGTTGCCGGACGTCCGATGTGCTGATTAACGGGGATGTACAATGTTTCCGGCACTTCCCCGTAAGTGATTGCAGATTGCGCGGAAAATTTTTGTTGTGGAGGATGCACTCCCCCTCTGGGAAAGGTTTTAAGCTGTAACATAGATCTCAGACCTCCGCGTTTCAATGGCATTTGTTGGGCACGCTTCTACGCAATAGCCGCAGTTGGTACATTTTTCAAAATCGATGTGCGCCAAAAAATTTTCCACAAAAATGGCCTGATGCTGACAGACCTTTTGACACTTCATGCAGCCAATACAGGCTGTTTTACAGGCTTTTCTGGCTTCCGGCCCGCGATCCGTATTGGAACAGGTCACGATGGTCTGCGCCGTTGTCGGTCGTAAAATGAGCAAATTTTTGGGGCAGTGGGCCAGGCAAATACCGCAGCCTGTACACTTTTCCGCGTCGATGACCACAATCCCCTTTTCGATGTGCATGGCGCCAAACGAGCAGGCCTTTACACAGGAACCCAGACCCAGACAGGAAAAAGCGCAATCCTTTGTGGCATCCACAACCAGTACGGCTGCCCAGCAATCTTCAATGCCACGATAATCCAGAGCCAGGGGGGAATTCTCATGCGTTCCTTTGCACAGCAAGGTAGCCACCTGTTTTTCCTGTACAGGCGCTTCCAGCCCCAGAATTTCGGCCACCTCTGCCATGATCGCGGCTTCGGCCACCGGGCATGGCGGATCGACCGTATGATTGGTCACCATGTGCTCGGCCAATGAACGGCAGCCGGCAAAACCACAGCCACCGCAATTGGCTCCGGGTAAAAGGTTCTCCACCTGATCAATACGCGGGTCTTCATAGACATAAAACTTTTTTGAAGCCACAAAAAGACCGGATGCCGATACCAGAGCAAAACCAGCCAGAATGAGCCCGGGCAAAAATATTTCCATCATCAGCTCTCCCCACAAAGGTTAATTTTGACGTTCAACCCTTTTTTATTTACTAATTTATTCACAAACCACAGCGCAAAAAATCCCGCCACCAGGCCCAACAGGCCGGAAAGAAACAACGTAAATTCTCCGGAAATATTCAACGCCAGATTTGAAATGATCAGAGCGATTAAGAAACACAGTATGGGCAGCAAATAGACTAACATGGAAAATTCCAACACCTTGTTAAAACTCACTTCCACCTGTTGCCCGGAGCGGGGTTCGAAATCAAGTTGTTCGCGGGGTACGTTTAGGGTTTTGGCAGGGCCGCCATCACCATTACACAAATAGGCCATGGCGCAGGCGTGGCACTCCTGTACTCCGGCCTGAACCTGGATGGTAACCCTTGACTGATCGACCGCAATGACTTTACCGATCTCTTTTAATGTTTCCATGACCTCTTGCAATTTTTGAGAAAAAAATTAAGCAAACCATGTACCAATTCTTTGCTTACCAACCGAGGCACTTAAATCAAAGCATTTCAAGGTCAACCCGATATTTCACCAAAGCGTTTAAGAGAATATTTTCTCAAAGATTGGTGAAACCATTCACTTTTTTCTCAAAAATAGGAATTTTGCAGCCGGCAGGAAATGCCTTTAATCTGTTTCATCCGTCTTTTCTGCGACCAGAAAATTTGTTTACCTGCTGGCTGAAATGACCGGCCTCCATTTGGGCAGTAGATCAACAAATTTCATCAATAGGTAGTGGCGGACTTGCTTTCCATGGACTGCTTTTCACAGCCATAAAAGGCAGTGCGGAATAATCCACAAATGAATTAGGAATGATGAATTACGAATTATTTCAAGAAGGTGGCAGGAGGTGAGGCAGAACAAGGTGTAACTCGTTGGAGCGAAGCGGAAATCCCGATCCTCGGGGACAGGCCAGTCTGGCTGGCGCAGCCGGTTGGAGCGCAGCGAAAATCCCGTTTTCGGGGACAGGCCATTTAACCAATGAACCATTCAACCATTCAACTATTCAACTAATCAACCAATCAACAATTCAACGATTTTTCTTACTCACACAGCACAAAAATTTTCGCATCCCGCAATGGCGGGACTAGATCTTTTAAGGGAAGCATTCTAAGCGCCTCGCTGAGCTACGTAGTCTTCTTTTAAAATAGCCATTAAATAAAAATCGTGGTAGCGGTTGTCGAAAAACATGGCCTGTCTCAAGGTGCCTTCTATTTTAAAGCCGATTTTCTGGTAGGTTTTTATGGCCCGTTCGTTTTCCGTGCTAACGTGTAGTTGCACGCGATTTAAATTAATCGTTTCGAACGCATATTTGACCATCAGGCGCGTCGTTTCTGTGCCATAGCCCCTTGACCAGTTTTCTTTGTCGGCAATAGCAATGTAAAAAGTGGCCATTCGTCCGATCCAATCGATGCGCACAAAAGCCGTATTGCCAATGGGCTGCTCCTGATCTCTGGCCACAATGGTAAAAATAATGGTATGGGGATCATTCAACTTATTTTGAATTTGTTCCCTGTGCCACTGAGCATTGGTAGGCAGGGCGTAATACAAATAGTGTCGGGCATCAGGATGGTTTTCGGACCGGGCAAAAACCTGTTCATCGCCGGGTTCCGGAGCCCGCAGATAAATTTTTTCTCCGATAATAAAAGGATTTAACAAAACACCCACTCCGTCTAATATCGGAATCCATAATCATCAATCAGTTGTTCAATAAGCCGGGCGTCTTCCCGGTCCAGATTTTTAATCAAAAATCCGGTGTCGTAAAATTCAGGATTGATATCTTTTTTGCACCATCGACTCTCCGCATCAAACTCAATGATCTGGCGGTGAAATACATCGGCTGGCAGGTCCATTCGTAAATGGTAGAGCTTATCCGTTTCCAGGGGTTCTTCACTCATAATCATTATGCCTTCCGGTGTAATGTTGATTAAATGGCCCAACACTTGATTGGTCTCGATGTCGAAAACTCGCAGATAGTAAATCAGATGCCGACGTTGTAATTTTCTTTGCTCTTTCATGCATCCCCCTTGCTTATTAAATATGTAATGCTAATTTAGGGAAAAATTAGAATGGAACACAAAAATTTAATTGTAACCTGCCGAACAATTTTTAATCAAATGCCTATATTGAACAATCCATTGCAAAAAGCGCACAAAATGTTGTATATTCAGGCGCTGGATAAAAATGAATCACATAGTTTGGAGATAAAAAATGAACGCTTTAGGACAACACATTCTGGTTGAATTTGTGGGCTGTGATCCCAACATCTTAAACGAAGTGACTACCATAGAACAGGGCATGCTGGATGCTGCTGACCAGGCCAATGCCACCATCATTAACTCGACTTTTCACTATTTTTCACCGTACGGCGTTTCGGGCGTTGTGGTCATTCAGGAAAGCCATTTAGCCGTGCATACCTGGCCGGAGTACCGTTACGCGGCCGTCGATCTCTTTACCTGCGGCGACGATGTAGATCCCTGGAAGGCTTTTGACTACTTGAAAGATGTGTTCAAGGCTCAAAACTACTCCGCTCTTGAAACGCGGCGCGGCTCTCTCAATCTTCTAACGCGCATTGAGTTCGATCCCAAAGAACTGCGCGAAGAATTCAAAAAATACATGAAACAGGGCCGCATTGAACGTAATGTGTGGCTGACCGACAAAGATGAAAACATCGCTCTTTCTCTGCGTCACACCGGCGAGGTGTTGTACAACGAACGCTCCCCTTACCAGCACGTTAAAGTGCTGAACACCTACGCTTTTGGCAAAACGCTAACCTTAGACAACATGATCATGTGCACGGAAAAAGATGAGTTTCACTATCACGAAATGATGACTCATCCTCTCTTTCTGGCGCACGGGCAGGCCAAAGAGGTTCTGGTCATTGGAGGTGGAGATGGCGGCGTGGTTCGTGAAGTCCTTAAGCACTCCAGTGTGCAAAAGGTAACCATGGTGGAAATCGATGCCAAAGTGGTCGAAGCTTCCCGCCTGCATTTGCCAGAAATCGCTGCCGCTTTTGACGATCCAAAGCTCGATTTGCGCATCACGGACGGTATCCAATTCGTAGCCGATACCCCCGACCAGACCTACGACATCATCATTGTGGATTCCACCGATCCCATCGGTCCGGCAGAAGGCTTATTTTCCAGATCATTTTACCAGAACTGCCAGCGCATTCTAAAAGACGGGGGAGCTATGATTGTTCAGGGAGAAGCCCCGCGCTTTAACGAAAAGGTCTTTGTAGAAATCCACCAGACCTTAACCGATATTTTTGGCCCGGGCCAGGCCCATGTCATGTTGTTTCATGTGCCCACCTATCCTACCGGGCTGTGGAGTGGACAGATCGGAGTTAAGGGCAATTTTAATCCCAAAGAATTTGATGAAGAACAGGCGACCCGATTCAGCAAAGAACACAAATTAAAATATTACAGTCCGGAAATTCATAAAGCCTCTTTTGTGCTGCCACCCTATGTGCAGGAAATGTTGAACACACCGGTCTGATGAGCCAGGACGTTCATCCCGGGTAGCGCAACAGCAGAGAAACTTGTGTGGCTTTAAATTCCTGGGCTGCACCACTTTCCCTTTAGCCCGCGTTGGAGATTGGGCTTTTACCAACATGTAATCTGTAGACACAACGTAACTCGAGCTTTAGCTCGAGACTCTTGTAAGAATGAAGCAAGATTTCTACGCTCTACACATCGCTCTTGCTCTGCGCATCGGTCGAAATGACAATCAGGATGGCCCCGTACCGGCATGTCATTCTTCTCCCGCTTCAGCGGGAGAAGAATCCCTTACACATTGTAAGGTAATTGTGAGTTTAGAGTTAATCAATTAATGAGGCTTTACCGGTATCGGCAATAACTCTCCTTCGGCACCGTTTTCCCCCTCGTCCGATTTTCGGGAGAGGGCTAAACTCGCCCCGCTTTGCGGAAACGGGAACCAGTCGTTGAAGGCTACCTCCCCCCCAGCCTCCCCGAACATCTGGAAATTGCTTTTTTGCTTTAAATTTTGCACATTTCATAATCAATAAACATTTCTGAGGTTAATTATGATCGTTGTAACCGGAGCGGCCGGCTTTATCGGCAGTTGTGTGATTTCCCGACTGAACCAGGAGGGAATAACAGACATTCTTGCAGTGGATGTTCTACGCCAGAACGACAAGTGGAAAAATTTGAGACATCTGGACTTTGCTGATTATCTGGACAGAGAACAATTTCTGGATTACCTGCAAGATCGTCCGCGCCTCAAGGCCATTATCCACATGGGCGCCTGCAGCGCTACCACTGAACGCGACGCCCATTACCTGATGGAAAACAATTACCGCTACACCTTGAAACTGGCCCAATTTGCCTTAACCCACGATGTGCGCTTCATTTACGCCAGCTCCGGAGCGACCTATGGCCTGGGCGAAAGAGGCTACGATGATAATGAAGCCAACATCCATTTACTGAGGCCTCTGAACATGTACGGTTATTCCAAACAATTATTTGATTTAAAAGCGCGGCGCGAAGGCTGGTTCGAGCAGATTGTAGGCTTAAAATTCTTTAATGTGTACGGCCCCAATGAATATTTTAAAGGCGATATGGCCTCCGTGGTCTTCAAAGCCTTTAATCAAATTCAGCAAAACGGATTGGTTCGTCTGTTTAAATCCCATCGCCCGGATTTTGAGGATGGCCAGCAGTTACGGGACTTTATCTACGTTAAGGATGTGCTGGAAGTCATTCTGTTCTTCCTCAATCACTCTCAAATCAATGGATTGTACAATGTGGGCACCGGAAAGGCCCGATCCTTTTTAGACCTTGTAACCGCCGTGTTTAAGGCCATGGACAAAGAGCCCAAAATCGAGTTTTTTGACATGCCGGAATCCTTACGCGATCGCTATCAATATTTTACCGAGGCCAAAATTGCTAAACTGAGAAAAGCCGGGTATCAGAAAGAGTTTACTTCTTTAGAAAAAGGCGTTACCGATTACGTACAGAACTACCTGATGAAAGGACCAGCCCATTATTAATATCTTGAAAACGAAATACTGTGCTAATCGCGTCAAAAAAAATTAAAGAATTTTGAACTTTAGCCGAATTATAATTAGATATTTTATTTTGGCGAAATTTAATCAAAAAGTGTCTCAGATTTAATTGTATGAATAATCAACAATTTATTGGTAAAGTATTCGGTCATTTTCGCATCCTGGAGCCAGCCGGTCACGGAGGGATGGGCCTGGTATTCAAAGCATTGAACACACATCTGGATAAGATTGTGGCCCTTAAGATGATTGCCCCCGGTCTTTCGCTGAACGAAAAATTGCTCAACCGCTTCAAAACGGAAGCCCGCGCCCTGGCCCGCCTGGAAAATCCACACATCGTGCGCATCAGCGATCTGTTAGAAGCCGAAGGCCACTGGTTCATCGTCATGGAATTCATCGAAGGCGACACCCTACGCGACCGCTTAAAGAGCAAACGTCCCCTGCCTTTGAAAGAGGCCATCGAAATTACGGAACAGATTCTCTCTGCCCTGCAACACGCCCATTCGGCCAGCATTGTTCACCGCGATATTAAACCCAGCAATATCTTGCTCACCCGGGACAATGTAGTTAAGGTAACCGATTTTGGTCTGGCCAAAATTCAGGAAAACTCTCTGATTCACACCCAGGTCTCCGCCGTTGGCGGCACCCTGTACTACATGTCGCCGGAACAGGTACGCAGCTTAAAAGAGACCGATCACCGCACCGATATCTACTCCCTAGGCATTACCATGTACCAGATGGTAACCGGTACCGTGCCCTTCGATCCCAATCAAACCGATTTTGACATTCGCGAAACCATTGTTCGTAAACCATTACCCAAACCATCCACCTTTAATCCTTACCTGCCTCCAGAAATCGATGATTTCATCATGAAAGCCATCGCCAAGAACCCGGACGACCGTTTTCAATCGGCCGTAGAAATGCATCAGAAACTGGTGGAACTGAAAGAACAGCTTAAAGACAAATTAGAGCTGGCCCAGCCGGCCAGGGCGGATACCGATGAAGAAATTAATTTTGATGGCTACGGTTTTGAAATAAAGGACGACTTTTCTGAAGAATCGCTGGCGCCGGAAATACCCGTGGAAGCAAATCTTTCCCATGAAGACGAAGCGCAACAGCCCGAGGCATTGCCGGCTGATCTTTCGGAGCACTCCCAACTGTCGCGCATCACCGATATTGTCAAAAAGAAGCGATTCTGGTTGTTCAGTCTGTTACCAGCCTTAATAATTATTCTCATTATTTACTTGCTCTCTTTACCCCAAAAGCCTGTCACAGAAAAAAAGGAATGGCCCTCTCTGTTGTCTCTGCACACGCGTCCCAATGGAGCAAAGGTGGTAATCGACGGGCAACCGATGGGCCAAACGCCTATCGATTCGCTAAAAATAACTCGGGGAACCGTCCGTCTGGTGTTAAAAAAAGCAGGCTTTGCCCCGTTTGATTCGCTCATTACCTTTCAGCCAGGTCAACATCTGGTTCTGGCCATTTCTTTAAACGCACTATCTCCCCCATCTCCGCAGCCTGAACAAGTGTCCAAAGAAGAGATACCCGCCCCTATTTCACGGACTGAGCTGTCTATTACTTCCCATCCTTCAGGAGCCCGCGTTTTCATCGACGATCGGCCTGCGGGTCAGACGCCTGTTAAACTCTCTGTAAAAGCAGGGAAAACGATAAAGCTACGTCTGCAGAAAGAGGGCTTTGAAACCGTAGAACGGAAATTAACCGTTCCCCACAGCCGCTCCAGGACGCTGAACTTTGAACTAAGAGCCCTGCCGGTCCGTCTTGTCATCCAATCAAACCAGTGGCCGATTGAAGTTCAGATCAACGATCAGCAACCCATTTTACTGCAGTCCGCTGCCCAGCCACTTTCGCTTCCAGCTGGAAATCAACGCATTGCGTTTCGCAAAACCGGTTTTAAACCCATTGTAAAAACGCTCCGTCTGCAGGCCGGAGAAAAAAGTGCTCTTTCCCTTAATTTCCAACCTGCCTACGGCAACCTGGAACTTCATGTTTTGCCCTGGGCCAATATTTTTATTGACAACGCCCTGGTAAAAAAAGAGACCAACATTAAGAACCAATTTAAATTGACAGCAGGTGAACACCAACTGCGCATCGAAAATCCGGCTTTTTCGGTCATTGAAAAAAATATCCGCATCGAAGCAGACCAGACTTTGCGCCTGCACTACAATTTCAACCAGAAAGTGCAAACGCGCATTCTGGCTTTTGATGAGCATGAACAGCCCCTCTTCGCCCGGATTTTCGTGGATGGCAAAGAAACCGGCCAGTACACGCCCAAAGCCATCTTTCTTACACCAGGCGAACACCGCATTGCCGTTCAGAAAAAAGGATTCTTGAAAAGCGAGGAACAGGCCGTCATGATTTTGCCCGAACAGGTAAATACCCTAAAATTCGTTTTGAAAGCCGAGTAAGGCCATTTTTTTAGAAATGGGTAAATTTTTAAATGGCATTGTTAACATTTTTTTTGCAAATTTCCGGAGAGCAGGTAAAAGTTTTACTAAATTGGAAATGCCTAACAGCAAGCGGAAGAATTCGATGAACCGAACAGTAATCATTTATGCCCTGATCACTGCCTTTCTGGCTGTGCAGTGTCCCCAGCCATTATGGGCCGGACAGGACACAGATGCCATCAGCCAACAATTAAAAAAAGCGCGCAGTGATTATTATAACGGAAAATTCGAAGAAGCCCAGCAGACCGTCCTGACCATCTTAAAGGATGAAAAGCTAAGCAGCGCGCAAAAATTTGAAGCGCTGATCATCTTAGCCGAGATCAGGCACGCCTTAAATGATGAGTCGGGAGCCCGAAAAATCATCGGGCGCATTCTGGAAATTAAACCCGATTACAATCCTTCTATTAAAGAGGAGCCGCCCTCTTTTGTGGCCCTGGTCCAGGATGAACGCCAAAAACGTCCACAAGAAAAGCCGGCCATCTATCGACAAAAGAATTTCTGGCTCATTTCTGGGGCGGCCATTGTGGGCAGCGTTGGTCTTATTTTGCTGAGCGGCGGTAAAAGTCATAAACAAAACAAAGTACTTCCGGAACCACCCAATTGGCCTGAATAAACAGAAGGTAAAGGCAAGATGCGTGTTAAATCATGGCAATATTTCTTTTTAATCATCGTATTCTTCGGACAAATCGCAGCCCAAAACAGAGTCTCCGGTCTGGTCGATGGGGAGACCTGGAGTCTTGATCAGAGTCCCATCCATGTGAGCGGCGATCTCACCGTTCTGCAACTAACCATCGAACCAGGTGTGCGCGTTTTATTCGACGGTAACTACAGGATGACTGTTTCCGGTCTGCTCAGGGCTCAGGGCACAGAACAGGACTCCATTATTTTTGAAGCCTCTGTTTCAAACACCGGCGGCTGGGCCGGAATCTACTTCGACCAGGCCGATGCCAATTCAACCCTGCAATTTTGCCGGATCAGCGGGGTAGTCACCAATCCGGCCCTGGAAATTACTGGCAACAGCCTCAATGTAAGTCATACGGTGGTCAGCCTGAATCAGTCTCTGGGCATCAGAATAAACAACAGTCAGGTTTCAATGGAACGCTGCACGGTGCAAAACAACGGCCAGCAGGGCCTGTACATTGAAAACAACGGAAAGCTGACGGCTACAGCCTGCAAGATTTTAAACAACGCCAGCACAGGAGTGGAAACCAACGGCGGCCAATTGACCTTAACCAACTCCATCGTGGCTTTTAATCAGGAAGAAGGAGTCGTGCTTTCAGGAGCAGGGGACATCCTGACCTGTACCAACAGTGTTCTCAGTTACAACAATAAAGAAGGCGTGATTAATGTGGGCGGTACGCACCACATTTTAAACTCGATCATCTACTTTAACAGTGCAGCTCAGCAGGTGGTAAAAATTGGCGGCGCCGGCGACATTAATTATTCTGATATTGCTCAAAGCGGTCTGGGGGGCAATGGTAATATCATGCAAGATCCGTTGTTTGCCAATACCGTCGATTTCACACTGGCGCTGAACTCTCCGGCCATTGACGCTGGTGATCCCGCCTCCTCTTACAACGATCGCTACTTCCCGCCTTCAAAGGGAGCTCAGCGTAACGACATGGGCGCTTACGGCGGCCCGCTGGCCCGAAAATGGTTTTCCCCGGTTTTTCCTACCCCGGATTCGCTCGATTTTGGCAAAGTCAGCCTGGGCGACTCGCTCACTTTGCAACTCACCCTCAAAAATTACAGTGACGAGGTATTAAACATTGCGCAGATCGTGTTATTCGGTCAGGATGCTCAGCACTTTTCGTTGACAGAGACCTATCAGGATATTCAACTGGCCATGGCCGACAGCCTGATAATCCCTGTGCGCTTTCGTCCCTTACAAACCAGTTCCCTGCCCTATGAGGCCAACCTGGTCATCGCTTCTAATTTAGGCGAAAAGGGTATTCCATTAAAAGGAACCGTGGTCACAGCTAATATCTTTACCCTGAGCGACGAATTGCAATTTGGCGCAGTCTCGGTTACTGAAGCCGATTCACAGGAATTTAACCTGTTCAACACCGGTACCGACACCCTGCGCATCGATTCCATCCGCTTTTCGGGCGCTTCTTTCTCGGCCACGCTTTCGCAAACCAAGCTGCCGCCCTATTCGGAAAATCCTTTGCCGTTGATCGTCTTTTTCAGACCGGACACCATGGGGTTGATTACCGACACCCTGCGCATTTTCAGCAACGATCCGGACGATTCCCCCTTATTAATTCCGGTTTCCGGCACCGGCCTGGCGCCGCTGATGCGTGTGGAACCATTCGCTCTGCAATTTGATTCGCTACAGGTGTACCGCGATTCGACTTTGTCTGTGGTCATCCGCAATCTCGGCAACCAGACTTTACAGGTCACAGACATGCATTTCAGTTCGACCGCCGGCCCGTTTTCTGTTGAATTCGATCAAACTCTGGAGATCGGTCCCCAAACCAACTCTGCGCCCATAGCGGTCCATTTTACACCGGACACCATCAACCTGTTTGTCGATACTCTGCTCATCGTGAGCGATGATCCTTTTCAACCGGAAGCCCGACTGGCGGCCAGTGGAACCGGCATTGGCGCCTTTTTACAACTGCCTGTCTCCACTTTAGACTTTGGCCAGCTGTCCATGCCCGGCGATTCGCTGCTTAAATTAACCATCAAAAATAGCGGCAATATTGATCTTGGCATCCAATCAATAAAGATCGCCGGTCGCGATGCGCCATCGTTTAACTGGTGGAAAGTTTCCGGAGATATGAAAATTGCTCCGAACAGCGATTCCCTGCAAATCTACGTGCGTTGTGTTCCCCAAAAGAGCGGCCCTCTGCAGGCTTTTTTAGAAATCGCCAGTAATGACGCCCAGAGCCCTGTTTTTAAACTTCCGCTGGCCGCTTTTGTTACTGCAGCCGAGTTGGTTTTGCAGCCGGACACGGTGCGCTTTGATTCAATCATGATTTTTGATCAGCAAACGGTTACGGTAAAATTGTTCAACCGCGGAGATAACCAGCTCCAGATCAACTCCATCACAGTCGAGGCCGACTCGAACCACAATTTTAGCTGGAATCTCCCCCCTGCGCCTCTGATTCTTCAGCCCAAAAGCGACACACTGCAGCTTCCTGTTTCCTTTCATCCCCTGCGCGTCGGTTCTCAGCAGGCTTTGGTTCGCTTCTATTCCAACGATCCCTTCCGCAACCCGCGCTCCTTACTCATTACCGCCCGTGCCGTGGAAGCCAAACTGGCTTTAACAAGCGATACGCTCGATTTTGGACGCGCTTCGCTCTTTCGACAGCAAACGCGCAGTCTACTGTTGCAAAACACAGGCGATGCAACGGTCATCATCGATTCCGTGGTGATCAGCGATACCACCGTTTTTACCCTGGCAGATTCCTGGCCCCAAAGCATTGCCGCCCATTCCGGTGACGTTCCTTTGAACATTCAATTCACTCCACCGGATACCGGGCACTTCGAAAGCGAACTGACCATCTACTGGAACAATCCGTACAAACAACCTTCCAGAGCCCATCTGATTGCCGAAGCCGACAGCGCGCAATTGCTGGTTAACGAGCGCCTGAATTTTGGGAAACAGGTGGTCAACACAGCCACAGAGCGGGAGATAACCATCACTAATCAGAGCCATGTACTGGTTTACGTGGATAGCCTGCGCATCACCGGGCCCGCAGCCGACCTGTTCTCGGTCGAAGAGCGCACCTTCCCGCTTGTTTTAAATCCCCAGGATTCCGTGCTTCGTTTTAAAGTGACCTATCATCCTTTAAAGAGTGGGCTGCACCAGGCCCAACTGCGACTGTATTCCAGGGACATTGAACATGGAATATTAACAACCGAGATTAGCGCCATTGCCTTACACTCTTCAAACGCCCCGCTACTGGTTTGTAATTTGCCCGATCAACTACACTTTGGCTCAGAATTTATCGATGAATCCCAATTCGTACCATTCTACATCGCCAATTTAGGGAACAGCCCATTGCATATTGACAGCCTCAAGATTGACAGCACGAACGCCGGGATTTTTGCTATTGTTCCTCCTTTAAGCAACACAACGATTCAGATGGACGACACACTGTCGGATTTACAAATCCAATTTACTCCGCAGGCAGCCACCGATTATTCGGCCAGACTGACCATCTATTCCAACGATCCGGAGCAGGCTTCTTACCAGATCGAACTCTCTGGTTCCGGTAAAATCGATCCCACACCGGCCAATGTGAGTTTAAATCTGGACACATTGCAATTCATCTACGGTCAGCAGGGCTTGTTCTCCGTAGCCATTAGCGATGATTCCACCCAAATTAATCAGGCTCTGCTCTTTATCCGTCCCGGGGCAAGCCAGCAGTTTCAACAAATCGCCTTGCAGACTGATGCACATCAGCGCTGGTCAGCGTCCTTGCCGGCCAATCTGCTCACCGAACGCGGTCTGGAAATGTATTTGCAAATTCATCATGGAGGGCGAATTACGCGCTATCCTGAAGATGGAGAGCAAAATCCGCTCTATTTACCCGTTACCCTGCCGGAGGTTTTGTATCCCTATCAGACATTAAAAGAAAAATACCAGATGATTTCCCTGCCCTTTAACAGCGATCAAACCCTCTCCGAATTGTTTAGCGATGACCTGGGCAACTACAATCCCGAAATCTACCGCATCTTCGACTGGAACAACCAGGCCCTGCAATTCGAAGAGCAATCCGACCTGAAAACGGTTTTAAAACCGGGCAAGGCGCTCTTCCTGATCACCAGAGACTCTCTGTCTCTGGATGTGCAAAATGTGCAAAGCGTAGCGACCACCCGTAATTTTAACATTCCGCTGCATAACGGCTGGAACATGATTGCCAATCCCTTTCCTTTTACGATTTCCTGGGACGAAGTAACCAGAGACTGGTCAGAAAAACCGATACTCTATTTTTACACCGGCAGCGGATGGACCATGAGCAATATTCTGGAGCCTTTCAAAGGCTATGCTGTCAAAATCAGCGATAAAAATAGTCTTGAAATTCCTCCGCTACCGCTGCAGTCCACCATGGCCAAAACAGCGCTCACTACAAATGTAGCCTGGAAAATTCAGTTAAAAGCCAGAAGCGGTGCGTTCCAGGATCTGTTTAACTTTGCAGGCGCTACGCCAAATGACCAGGCGCGCATTGCTCCGGAACCCCCAACCATCGGTTCCTTTGTGGCCCTTTATTTTAGGGCCAAAAACGGTGAGCGACAGGCGCTCGATTTGCGCCCGGCCCATAAACAGGGCTACATCTTCGACTTTGTTGTGGAATGGAACACAGGCAAAGCCGCCAGTTTGTCCATTGAACCGGACTCTCTGCCTCAGGGTTGGATGTGGAAATTGGTCTCACTGGATCGCCGTTTAAACCTGGGCTCTGAGCCGCGCCTCACCCTGCAGCAATCCGGCGCAAACCTGCGTTTAATCGTGGGAACAAAAGCCTTTGTGACCTCTCAAACACAAAACTTTTTGCCTGTTCCACGTGTTTTTAAGTTGAGTCAGAACTTCCCCAATCCCTTTAACCAGGACACGCGCCTCCGATTTCAGCTACCTCAGGATGATCGGCTGACCATTGAAATTTTCGACATTCAAGGGAGAAAAGTAAAGACCCTGGCCCATAATAAACCTTACGCACCTGGCTATTACGAACTGCTCTGGCACGGAAAGAATGATCAAAACAGAACGGTAGCCAGCGGACTCTACTTTTTGCGGCTTAAAGGAAAGAAATTTTCCGGCCTTAGAAAATTAATTTTGCAAAAATGAAAATTATTAATATTATTGATAACTTAAAATCAATAAATTGGAATGTTGTCGTCGAAGGATGCACAGCTGACGGCAAACCATTTTTTGGCGTTCACTCGAAAACGGTTTGGGCGTGGGGTGTAGACCGGCGTGTCTTCTGTCTCAAGTCAGGCAAAGTCGGTTTAAAAGAAACGATGGGTTTTAAACACATCTGGAGTAAATGCTCCGTAGTAAATTACAAGGAAAGTAAACAGGTGTCATTTTGATGAAACGTAACAATTACAAATCGTTCGAATTGCCTTCGAATTCCTTTTTTCCGGTGTTCCAGAAGGCTCAAAAGCAATGGATTGGTCTCGGTTTTCTTATCGTCATCTATCTTGCTTTCAGCCATTTCCTGTTTGCACAAACGCTGGGCTGGCTCTTTTTAATGCGCTCAGCCTACTTCTGGCTGCCCATCGGGTTGTGGTTGATTTCCATTGCCTCCCTGAGCATCAAACCATTGCTTAAATTTTCCAGGGGCGTATTGCTTTTATTTTTACTGAGCAGCGGCCTGGTGTTCCTCTATTTGTTTCATCTGCATGGTCAGCTTTCCAGAGAAGTTTTTAATCTGGCTTTTGCCCTGATCTTAATAACCGGCTACCTTTTCCTGTTACCGGAATTTAGCCTGGCTTTAACCGGCGGCCTAATCTTATCGGCATTGTATTTTGTTTTTCCTTTAATCTTTATGCAGCAAGGGTTTGCTCTGCGTTCATTCCACGTCATTTTTATTTTGTTAATTAACCTTTCGGGCATCATCCTCAAAATTTTAGAGAACAGTTTACACTCCTTTTTGCAGGAACAAAAAGAGGAAATCAAAGTTCTTTCGGACGACTCTCTGCGCTTGCACGACTTAAACGTGGAATATGAACAACTTAAGGAAGATAAGGAGGCCTTAGCGCTTCAAAACAAAAATCTTCAGGAAAAAATCATTGATTTGAATAATATTTACCAGTTAGAACAGTCGCTGACCACACTGGCCGCCAGTTTTATCCAGGCCACTTTAAACGAAATTGATTCCATGGTCAACAAGGGACTTAAAACTCTGTGCGAATATTTCGAAGCCGATCGGGCCTACCTCTATTTTTTCACCAAAAATGGAACGTCCTTAAAAAAATCCCACGAGTACCACAAAGAGGGCGTTAAAGAAAAGATTGCCCGCCATGAGAAAATCGATCAGGAAGATTTTAAATGGTTCATTAAGGCTTTAAGACGCTCCACACATCTGGCCATTACCGATGTTGATCAACTGCCTGTGGAAGCCAGCACAATCAAATCCATCTGGAAGGTGGAGGATATCCAGTCACTGTTCATCGTACCTTTGATCATGAACGAAGCGATCGTCGGCTTTATTGGGCTCGATTTCCTGCAAAGACGCACAGAATGGCCTTATTTTACAGAACACACCCTTTTGACCGCAGGACTCATCTTTCTGAATGCGCTGGAACGCAAACGCTACAAAGAGCACCTGCGTCGCTCGGAAAATCGCATCAAAATGCTCTTCGAGCGCTCTGCAGATGTCATTTACGTTTCTACGCCTTCCGGTAAAATTCTGGACATGAATCCGGCCGGTGTAAAGCTGTTCGGTTGCAAATCCCTCGAAGAAGTGCTCAACACCAATGCTGACGCTCTATACCTGAACCCGGCGGATCGGCAAAAATTTCAAAAGACGATTGAAAAGAAAGGGTTTGTAAAAGATTACGAGTTAACCTTAAAAAACAAAGCCGGGCAGAAAATTCTGGTACTGGTAACGGCCAGCGCCGTTAAAAACGAGGCCGGTCAGGTAGTGGCCTACGAAGGCATCATGCGCGATGTGACAGAAAAAAAACAATTAGAACAACAACTTTTCCAGGCCCAAAAGATGGAATCCATTGGCCTGCTCACAGGTAGTATTGCGCATGATTTCAATAACATCCTGACCGCCATTAACGGCTACGCCGAAATGATTCGGCGCGGCTTACCAGACGACCATTCCATGCAAAATTTTGTGCAAAACATCCTGCGCTCAGGACGGCGCGCAGAAAACCTGATTCGACAATTACTGGCCTTCAGTCGCAAACAACTAATTGAACCGCGCGTGGTCAATCTGAATCAGATCATCGAAGACCTGAAAAAAATGTTACGTCAACTGATCAACGAAGATATTGAACTGGAAACCGACCTGGGGGATGATGTTCCCTCCATTAAAGCCGATCCGGGCCAGATCGAACAGCTGCTGGTCAATTTAATCATTAACTCGCGCGACGCATTAAACCACCTGGAAGATAAAACCATCAACAAGATGATTAAAGTTAAAACAGAGCAGGTCATTCTGGACGAAGAATTTGTTTCCCGCCATGCTGGCAGCCGTGAAGGCGCTTTTGTACGCATTAGTATTTCCGACAACGGAATCGGTATTCCGGAAGACATTCAGGATAAAATTTTTGAGCCCTTTTTCACCACCAAAAGCGAAGGCAAAGGAACCGGGCTGGGCCTTTCTACGGTTTACGGAATCATCAAACAGAACGGCGGTAGTATTTACGTTGACAGCAAACCAGGACGCGGTACGACTTTCCACATTTACTGGCCGGTTTGTGACGAAAAGGAAGATTCCTCGGAACGCGACGAAACCAGCGAAATTTCCACCAAAGCCCAGGAGTCGATTCTGGTGGTAGAGGACGATCCTGATGTGCGTGACCTGGCCTGTACATTTCTGCAAAATCTGGGCTACAAAGTCTATTCCGCCGAAAACGGCGCCAAAGCGCTGGAGATCATCCAGCAAAATAACCTGATTAATGAATTAGATATGGTCTTTTCCGACATGGTCATGCCTGTAATGGGCGGCGATCAATTGGCTGAAGAGATTAAAGAACTCAATCCTAACATTAAAATTTTGCTGACCTCCGGCTACACCGACAGCCAGCTGATGAAAACCGGCTTATTGAGTCGCGGTTACCATTTCCTGCACAAACCCTACACCATTCAGCAAATGGCTAAAAAGGTCCGCTCAATTCTGGACAACAAGATTTGATCGTTCCATGTTCCGCCCTTTGGCCCACCCCCGACGGCCGCATTGCTCTTTTAAAACCTCTACGCTGCCCTGTTAGCTCCTCAGAACAGGCCCAGCACTCTTTTAATCAGTAGATTTCTCTTCTCTTTGTCCGGCTCAAGGGGTGGATTTTGAGGCGGTAGCAAAGTTCCGTATGTTTTGCCGCCGACCTTCCTGTAAGTGCAAACATATTGAATGTCAAAGCCCACACCGGCTTTGGAATACCCGGTAGCAATGTGGCCCACCCCCGGAGCGTAGAATAACACCGGTAAAGGCCAGCTGGCAATGGGAAAAACAGCTTTAAATTGAAAGACGTCCTGAAGCCGGGCCCAGGAAAGCGTAAAATGCCCATAGTTGCTGACAGTAAAATATTTGCTGGTATCCCCTATTTGCACATCCCAGCGCTCTCCCTGCTGAGGATAGCTTTTTGCCAGACGAAATTCAAGATAAGCAGGAATGCCCATTTGCTTGTAAGGGGTAAAATTGGTATGAATCAAATAGCCCTCTTTAAGAAAGAAATAGAGCGTATCGGCCGGCCACTGTCCTACGCTTGGCACAATCACAAAAACTTTTTGCCCATCCATACGAGTTCGTGTTTTGACGACCTTAAATTGGAATGTGGAACTGTCTGTGGTGCTGATCATTTGCCACTCATCGCCCACGGAAAGCGGGGTGTAAGTCGTTTCCACGGAAATGGCCGTGCTGTTCTTTTGACATTGCACAACAATAAAGACAATTGGCAACCATAACAATAACATCCAATGCTTCATCACATCATCTCCAGGCTGAACAAATAAAATCATCAAAAGTTAAACTGATGGTTGCGCATTGTCAATAGACAAAAACAGAACCTGTTCATTGGCCATGGCAGGATTTGATTGTAAGTTTATGATTTTGCCAACAACCCTGGTTACCTCCTTTTTTTACTGTCGGTTGAGCGGATAATGGAATCCGATTCCAATATCTGAGAAACTTGTGAAATATATTTCAAAAAATGAGAATAAAACAAAACATTAATTTCTGACAGGATACGTCGAAAGTACGTTAAGTGCCTGTTTTTTAATTCATGAAACCGATATTGAGAAAATTGGCACATAATTTGTGAATAATTACACAGGAATTAAACGACGAGGAAGGCTTATGAATTCGCAAAAATTATCCACTTTACCGCGTTACTTTTTCGACCAGGAGACGATGAAGCGCTTCATCACATTTTTAATGGAACGGGCCAAAGTGATTGCCCCGCACAAAAAAGGTGAAAAATCATTCGTTTTCAGGGATGTAAGCAATCCGGATGAGGTTGTACTCTCCTATCCGCGAACTCTACATCCGTTAAAAAAGTTTTTTCTACCACCTGTAGAAACATTGCTCGAATTTGATTTAGCAAAGAACGAAATCA
The DNA here is from genome assembly GCF_056497305.1 of Caldithrix sp. Classification (NCBI taxonomy): domain Bacteria; kingdom Pseudomonadati; phylum Calditrichota; class Calditrichia; order Calditrichales; family Calditrichaceae; genus Caldithrix; species Caldithrix sp. Next base: position 45,031 of record NZ_JBSMDE010000135.1, read on the forward strand.
AACCTCCTGAGATTCCTGTGGAAGATCGTTTTTTTCTTGGGGTTCACTCCTACGATATGAAAGCCATTTTGTTGCTGGACCACAGTTTTAAAAAGGGAAAGCCTGAGTCCAATTATTTGAAGCGCCGGGCCCGCTCCGTATTTATCGGCATCTCTTACCAGCCCGATGAATACCATTTTGCGCAGGACCTGGGCATCGATCCCTATGATGTTTCTGGATTCTCCATTTTCATCGACCCGGTAGAAAAAGGCTACCTGGTATTTGAAGTGGATGAAGTGGGACGAAGATTGCTCAAAGAATTTGATACGGGATTGCCACTAACCGATTTGTTGGAATTGGAAGAGCCCGAGCATAAACCGCGCATCAAAATGCATCACAACCGTTTACCTCAGATTTTTGAACATGTTTACCATTCAAAGGTGTGGAAAGAAGTGGCCCGCAAGTGCCTGGGCTGCGGTACCTGCAACCTGCTGTGCGCCACCTGCTATTGTTTTGACGTAACCGATGAAGTGGATCTGGATATTACAAAAGGAAAACGCCAACGGCGCTGGGATGGCTGCATGCTCAATCCTTTTGCCGAAGTTGCGGGTGGCGAAAATTTTCGACCGACTCTGGATTCGCGCACACGGCATCGTCTGTACCGCAAATTTAAATATTTAACCGACCAGACCGGAGAATTACATTGCGTTGGCTGTGGGCGGTGTTCCAAATATTGTCCGGCCCACATCGCCATGATCGATATCATAAACGAATTAATTGAAGATTACAATAAACAGCAACAGGCTGTGAGTTTGGTTTAAAAAAGGGAACATGTCTATGGAACTACTAAACGTCGAAGCACAGGACCTTTACATTCCGGTTTTAGCCACTATTGATCGCGTAGAACAGTTAACCGCTACCGAAAAACGTTTTCATATTATTTTACCGGAAGGGCAAGAATTGCAACACAAACCCGGCCAATTTGTGGAAGTTTCTATCTGGGGCTTTGGCGAGGCTCCCATTTCCATCAGCTCTTCTCCAACGCGCAAACCCGGCTTTGAATTAACCATTCGGCGCACAGGGCGTTTAACCGAAAAAATACACACACTGGAAGCCGGCGATCTGATTGGAATCCGCGGACCGTTTGGCAATGGATTTGATGTTCAGAAATTTGGGGGTAAAGATGTGCTGTTTGTGGCCGGCGGAATTGGTCTGGCCCCCTTAAAATCTTTGATTGAGTACACGCTGGACAGGAGAGAAGATTTTAAACGCATCATCATTCTTTACGGCACTAAAAATCCTTCTGAAATCCTTTATCCGCAGGAAATAAAAGAATGGCAGCAACGGGAAGACGTAGAATTTCACATGACAGTTGATCGGGCCGATGGTAACTGGGATGGTCATGTCGGTGTGATTACTACACTGATTCCGCCGCTCGACATCGATGTAGAAAACACGATTGCTGCCATTGTGGGCCCGCCCGTTATGTACAAGTACGTGGTAATGGCCTTAAAAGCCAGGCGTTTGCCGGACGCCAACATGTACCTTTCATTGGAAAGAAGGATGAAATGCGGCGTCGGAAAATGCGGACACTGCCAGATTAATCACAGCTACGTTTGCCAGGACGGGCCGGTCTACCACTACCCGGTGCTTAAAGAATTAGAGGAGGCAATATGAGCCAGGAAAAGAATAATAGAAAACCCAAGGTAGCCTTTTTCGATTTTACCAGTTGCGAAGGGTGCCAGTTAAACAAATTAAATTTTGAGAATGAGCTGCTCGATTTGCTGAAATATGTCGATATCGTCGAATTCCGTGAGGCAATGGATGACAAAGCAGAAGAATACGATATCGCCTTTGTAGAGGGAAGCATTTCTACGCCAACCTGCATTGAACGCATTTATGATATCCGACGCAGAAGCAAAATACTGGTCGCTTTGGGCCAATGCGCTGTGAGTGGGGGCATCAATGCCATGCGCAATGACCAACCCCTGGAAAAGGTGCAGGAAGAAGTTTACGGGGAACACAAATACCTCTTCCCTTCCATGCCCGCCCTTCCGGTCAGCGCTGTGGTTAAAGTCGATTATGAAGTACGCGGATGCCCGATGAGTCCGCCTGAATACCTGCATGTTTTTAAATCGCTGGTTTTAGGCCGCATACCGGAAATTAAAGATTACGCCGTTTGCGTGGAATGCAAACTCAAAGAAAATGAGTGCGTTCTGGATAAGGGCATGTTCTGTCTTGGGCCCATCACGCGCGCCGGATGCGATGCCATCTGCCCTTCTAATGGTCAATATTGCACCGGATGTCGGGGGCTGGTCTCCAATGTAAATAAAGATGGCGCAATTGACATGCTGAAACAACACGGCTTTTCTGTGGAAGAGGCCTTAAAACGCATGAAAATGTTTAACACCAATGATCTGGAAAAAGAAATTTGCTGGGGGAAAGAATGAGCAGGGATTTAAGCATAAATGTTCACCACGTTACGCGCGTGGAAGGACATGGGAATATCGTTGTCGATGTAAAAAACGGCGTTTTGAAAAAAGCGGAACTGGACATCGTAGAACCGCCGCGCTTTTTTGAGGCCATGCTTAAAGGGCGCAATTTTCATGAAGTAGCCATCATCACTTCCCGAATTTGCGGCATTTGTTCGCTCGGGCACCAGATGACTTCGCTGAGAGCAACTGAAAAGGCGCTGGGACTGGAAATCAGTGAACAGACAGAAATGTTAAGAAAAATCCTGGTTCACGGCGCCACATTTCAGAGCAATGTGTTGCATGCGCTTTTTTTGGCTGCTCCCGACTTTTTGAACGTAGGTTCGGTTTTCCCTCTGGTTACCACGCACAAAGATGTGGTGCTGGCCGCGCTGCGTCTGAAACGGCTGGCCAATGAAATCGGCGAGGTGATCAGCGGACGTGCCGTTCATCCCATTAGCATTGTGCCGGGGGGGTTCACCAAACTCCCCACTGAAGCGCAGATCAAAGAACTACGGGAAAAATTGGCCACCCAGGGCATGAACGACGCCCTCTTTGCCGTCGATGTGCTGGCTTCACTCGCCGACCAGATCCCTCAATTCGAAAGAGAAACCGAATACATCAGTCTGTACAACGACCAGGAATACGCCCTGTACAACGGAGTGATCTGCTCATCGGATGCCGGACTAATTCCGGTTGAAGAATATGAAAACGTAACCAATGAATTTGTCGTACCGCATTCAACCAGCAAACATACGCGCTTCAATCGCAGTTCGTACATGGTAGGCGCTCTGGCACGCTTTAACAACAGTCACACTTTACTTAGCCCAAAGGCTAAAGAGGTAGCGCAAAAATTAGGCCTTAAAGCGCCCTGCCACAATCCCTACATGATTACCGTTGCGCAAATGGTTGAAGTTCTGCACTGCATTGAAGATGCCATTGCCTTAATGGATACCCTGCTGGAACGGGGCATCAAAGATGAAAAACCAAATCAGAAGCCAACACGCTATGGACGCGGAATTGCAGCAACGGAAGTACCGCGGGGCATTCTGTTCCACGACTACACCTACAACCGCAAAGGGCAAATCGAAAAGGCCAATTGCATTATTCCCACGGGACAGAACCTAGCAAACATCGATGATGATATGAAAAAATTGGTACCTGAGATTCTGGATGAACCCAAGGAAACCATCACAAAAAAATTGGAGATGCTGGTGCGCGCCTACGATCCCTGCATCTCCTGTTCCGTTCATATGTTGGATGTGACATTTGAAGAGTAAAATGAAAATAATCGCTTTAGGTAATCGTTTAAGGGGTGATGATGCCATCGGCCCGCTGATCCTTGATCAATTACAGGCTAAAGACATACCTGTCCCTTTACAACTTATTGAAGCTGGCGCCGATGCCATTACCCTTTTAGAACATCTGGCTGGTACGGAACCGATTATTATTGTGGACAGCGCTCAAATGGACCAGCAACCGGGAACCGTAAAACTTTTTGATGTTGAGACTGAGTTTAATCTGGCCCGGCAGTTCATTTCCCTGCACGGTTTTAGTTTTGCCGAAACATTACAAATGGCAAAAAGCCTGGGAAAAGTAGCGCCATGTAAGATTATTGGTATTCAACCAAAAACGATTGAATTTGGGCAGCCTCTGTCACCCCCGGTAAAAGAGGCCATACCCAAAATTCTGGATTTGATAATCAAGGAGGCACAGACCTATGCCAAAAACAATCTTAATCATTGATGATGATATTGATCTGGTTGAAGCCATGCGTTTGACTCTGGAAAATGCAGGCTTTGAAGTTATTGACGCTCAGGACGGTCTGAAAGGTCTGGAAAAGGCCAAAAAGGAAAATCCGGATCTGATTATTTTAGACGTGATGATGGGCACCCAGGATGAAGGGTTTCACGTAGCTTACCAGATGCGCCAGGATGAAGATTTAAAACAAATCCCCATCATCATGTTGACAGCGGTCGGTCAGGAAACCGGATTTAAATTTGATCGGGAGAAAGACGAGGATTTTCTGCCCGTCGAAGAGTTCATCGAAAAACCGGTCGATCCACAAAAATTAATCGAACGCATTAAAGTTCATTTAGGCATGTAACATCCCCCAAAATCCAAACCCATAGATCATTGCGTAAGGCCGTAAGGCTTTACGCAATTTTTCATTGAATGCTTTGTAAACCTGGTTCAGCAATACACCCAAGCTGCTCAACTGATCGATTGACAATTCTACCATGGCCTGTTTACGCATAGCCTCCGTTTTCTGTATTGCTAAAGCGGAGATGAACCTTTTTGAGTCCGCACCTTTGTTTGGCTGAACCGGGCATCCATTTTTAAAAGGGAGGAAAGCTATTGACCGGCATTAAAGACGAAAGAATAAGCTCTTGAAACAATGGACTTTTTCTACAAAGCGGGAATATGTAAACATTTTCTCAAAAAGCCTTCTTTTTTTGTGAAAAATTTTATATATTAATACCTAACCAAAGTGTGGGAATACAAAGTGGTGTTAAAAAAGATCATTTCATCCGGAGGGGAATTATTTCCCTTTCTGGACATCAACATTCTTCAGGACCGCCTGGGCTGGTCCATTAAGTTGCGCTGGCTGGCTATTGCAGGTTATTTTTGGGCCACGCTCGGGGCAAAATACTTATTAGAGTTCAAAATTCCTTATCATCTAATCTGGATTACCTTAAGTCTGCTTTTACTGGTCAATATTCTCTACTATCTCATTCAAAAAACGTTCGGGCACATCTCCTTCATTACGGAATTAATCATCTTAAGTGTTCATATTGTGGTAGATCTGGTATTTCTTACTCTGTTGTTGCATTTCTCCGGAGGCATCGAAAACCCGGTTTATCTGTTTTACCTTTTTCACGTGGTTTTAAGCTCGATTGTTTTTCCCAAGAAATATCCATATTTGTTCTCCACGGTGGTTGTGCTGCTATTTGCCTTATTGCTCCTGGCCGAATATCATCAAATTTTACCCCATTACTCCATCTTTGGTACGCATATTCATCTCAATCTTTCTGCAATTGGATTAACCTTAACCGTGTTTGTGATTACGGTTTACGTTACGACTTACATCTGCTTAACGTTTATGGAAATCTACCGGCAAAGTAAGTACGTTATTGATCAGCAGAATGAAGAATTGCGCAAAGCAGCCCAAGAAAGACTCCAATTTTTTCGCTTCGCTTCGCATGAACTCAAATCGCCTGTTGTGGCCATAAAGACCACCATCGATTCGGTGCTGGCCAACTTTGGTCATGAACTCAATCCGGCAGGAGCCAATTTGCTAAAACGGGCTTCCAGACGCGCCGAGCAAATGTTGATGATTATTAAAGATTTACTGGAGTTATCTCGTCCGCGTGCCAAGCCGGACAAGCAAGATGTTTCAGCGGTCAATGTCAATCATCTTTTAGACGAAATCATTGCTCAAGAAGGGGTGTTAGCTGCCGAAAAAAGAATCAATCTTGTTCTGGATGTACACTTTGATCAGTTGATGATCAAAATGTTGAAAGAAGACCTGGAAAAGGTACTTCGAAATCTGGTGAATAATGCCATTCGTTACACGCCCGAAGGAGGAAGCGTTAAGGTCATAGCCAGAACAGAAAAAGATAACTTGATTGTTGAAGTACAGGACACAGGCATCGGCATTGAGGGAAAAGACCTGGAGAATATTTTCAATGAATTCTATCGCGCTGAAAATGCCAAAAGGATGGTAGGCATGGGCACGGGCCTGGGGCTAAGTCTGGTTAAAAAAATTATCGAAACCTACGGTGGAAAGATCACCGTACACTCAGAGATCAATAAAGGTTCAACGTTTATTTTGAGTTTACCAATCAGGAACTAACTAAGATGAGGACAGTAAAATGATTAAAATTGGGGGGCTTGTCGATCAAACCAACTTAACCATGTACGCGATCACCTCGTTAAAAGATCGGCCGGGCGCTGCAGCCGAAGTGCTTAATCTGTTTGCCAAAGAGAATATTAATCTGGAATACATTACCGAAGGGGGCTGTCAACAGGATTTTGCTACTTTAACTTTTTGTGTCAATTCTGAGATGGCGGCCCAGGTGGATGAAATCATTCGACACAATATTGAAGAATATGCCAATCACATTCGCAAGCGAGAATACGTTTGTATTTTAGGAGTTTACGGGCCACACTTCAGAGAAAAGCCGGCTGTGGCCGCTTATTTTTGTTCTGCGCTGGGTAAAGAAGGAATCAACATCCTGGGTCTTTCAAGCAGCATTTCCACGATTTCGGCCGTGATTGACATTCGTGATCGCGAGCGCGCGTTAAAATCGCTGATGCAGGTATTTAAATTACCCTGAAAGGTAAGACGCTTAATCCAGATCAGGACGGGCCTATTTTGGTTTAAGGTAGCTACCGGGATAAATCAGAAACCGGCAAAATTTGGTGCCCATACTGGAAAATTTGAAACTCTTTTTTTTAAAGAAAACTGCCCAGCCCTTGCTCACTTTTTGCTATTCCTGAGCTCCCATCGTTTCAACAGCTCCAAAAGCAGCACAGCCGCAATCTTTAAAAAACCGCAAAGGGTTCAAAGAATTAATTTTAATTAAAAATTAAGAATTACGAATTACGAATTAATTTGCGAAGGGGCAACTTATGCCCAGGCGGTGAGGAACCGTGCCGGCATGTCATTCTGAGAATCCCTTACATTGGCAGACTATTCGAAAGAGCAATGTAACTCGTGCTTCAGTCCGCGACTTTATACGGGCGAAGCATTTATGGCGAGCTTTTGTTTTAAACCCCATCCCCATTTCTCTTTAAAAAAGAGAAGGGGGAGTTTTAATCGTGCTTTGTAAATTTTGATTTTTAAATGTTCATCTACTTTAACTTTTGGGAAAGCTTAGTAAGAATTCAGCACAAGAATTTTCGCACGCTAAGTCACTAGATCTTTTTCAGGAAGTATTCTAAGTCAGCACAGCCGCAACCAAAAAACTTCTTTTAAAAATGACATGCCAGTGCCCTGGAATCCTTTAACTCTTATATTCATTTACTCTTAACTTTACTCTTCCAACAGCAGAAGTCATTTCACGAATTAGCCCTCACCCCCTCGATCCTCCTCTCCCAGAATACAAATCTGGGAGAGGGGGAAGGCTTGGTGGGGGAATTTTCACACCTATGTTGGAAATACCATTCACGAACAATGGGAATTCGCTATGTCAGCCCGATGCTCATTCAACCATTCAACAAATCAACAATTCAACAGTTTTGCTTCTTCACACTGCATAAAAATTTTCGCATCCCGCTAAGCGGGATTATGAGTTTTGAAGGAAGTATTCTAATCTTGTTTCAATTGATTTGTAGTGTCAAGTAGGAGCCGGAGCGAAAATGGGAAAACAACCTTATCGGGTTTGGCAGGAAGACATCGGCAAAAGTAGAACGATCGCTTTTTAAGAAAAAAAGCCAACCCTCTACGGATTTAAATGGGTTTTCCCTAAACACCTTTTACACTATTTTTACAATTCTTTACATCTATTAGCCCTAAACTAAGAGCAAGGTTCCTTCTCCTCCCAGATTTTGTAAAGGGAAGGCAAAATAAAAGCTGCACAGCAGAAAGGAAATCCTCATGCAGGCACAACATTTACCAGGATTTAACATCGGCCGATTTCATTTACCAACGCCAATTATTCAGGGTGGAATGGGCGTGGGCATTTCTCTGTCTGGTCTGGCTTCTGCCGTAGCCAACGAGGGCGGGATAGGTGTTATCTCATCAGTGGGATTGGGACTGCTCTTTGCCCAGAAACAGTTGAACTATCGCATGGCTAACATGCATTTTCTACGACAGGAGATTCGAAAAGCGCGCAAACTTTCCGACGGCGTCATCGGTCTGAATATCATGGTTGCCCTGTCCGATTTTGAAAACATGTTGCAAATCGCCATCGAAGAAGAGGTGGATGTTGTGTTTATGGGCGCCGGACTGCCGTTACGTTTTCCTAAAATCTACACACCGGAAATGATACGCAATTTTACAACCTATTTTGTGCCCATTGTTTCCTCGGCCAGAGCCGCCCAGTTGATCTTTCAGTACTGGGGAAAAACTTTTGGGCGCATTCCAGAAGCTGTGGTGGTGGAAGGGCCCAAAGCGGGCGGCCATCTGGGCTTTAAGAAAGAACAGATCGATGACCCGCAATTTCAGCTGGAGACATTGATCCCTCAGGTTCTGGAGGTAATCAAGCCATTTGAAGATCGATTTGCACGAGAAATTCCGGTGATTGCCGCCGGTGGCATTTTTAGCGGAAGCGATATGTTAGAATTTTTAGAACTGGGCGCCAGCGCTGTGCAAATGGCCACGCGTTTTGTAGCTACACATGAATGCGATGCCTCCGAGGCCTTTAAACAGGCCTATGTTTTGAGTAAAAAAGAAGATATCGTCATTATTGAAAGTCCGGTGGGGCTGCCTGGAAGAGCGCTTAACAATCGCTTTTTGCAAGAGGTAAAGGAAGGGCAAAAGAAACCCTTTCAATGTTCATGGAAGTGTTTGAAAACCTGCGATTTCCGCACGACCCCTTACTGTATTGCCGATGCTCTGGCCCATGCCCAGCAGGGCATGCTGGAAAAAGGCTTCACCTTTGCCGGCTCCAATGCCTACAAAGTTGACAAAATTGTTTCTGTTCATGAGCTGTTTCTGACCCTGGAAAAAGAATATCTGCAGGCTTTAAAAGTTAGGCAATCCCAGACAGTTTGTTGAAAAAACAATGATTCTGAACCGGTATTTGCTTAATTACATGATTACCAGGATTAAGCTTTTCTTGTGTCGGTAATCTGTACCTGATATTTGAGAAGTAATTTTCCACGAGCGATCAAAATCAAGGCAATCCTTCAATTCTGATAATCCCTGTTCAAAATTTCAATACTTTAATCTGCCCGTTCTGATTCAGGGGAAGGTCAAAACTCCCCAGCAATTTAATTGGACTTTTAAGCCGCGCACGTCCGGTTAACTGATACTCAAGGGAGGTGGGATTTTTTAGCAATTGGTAAAGACTGCTTCCCATCTCCAGAAAATTAAGATGCACGGGGAGCTCAAGCCGTTGATTTTGTTTTTGGCCGATTTTTAATCGTTTTTGAAGAGTCCCCTCCATCCATTTCTGTCCATTTATTACAAACTGATAGTTTAGGGCCTGCAAGGCCAGCGACCAGGCGTTGGGATTGTCCACTTCCAGAGCCAGAATCAGGTCAGCTCCGCTAAAACCCAGGCGTTTCAGCTTCAGCGCTGCGACCTTAAATTTGGGAATTTTGACGTTGGGAATATGTTGCCTAATGTGCACCGGTACCCGAATCTTGCCCAGGCCAGGCACATCAAATGTCAAACCGGAGCGTAGAGTGTACGTGATGCTGTCCGCGTTTCTCAACGCCTGAAAACTTTTGTACAATTGCTTAAAAGAGAAAGAGAGCGGTATGCTGATCTCCGATTGTCCATGACGGGCAATGGAAAGCCTCTGGTCCTGCCGGCCTTTCAGGAATGAATGCTGCTCAATGAGTAATTCGTAGTCATAACCAGCCAGGTCGATGCCCACCGGATTGGGGTTTTCGATGTTCAATCTGGCTTCCAGCTCAACGGTTTTCAGGCTCAACCCGCGCAATTGAACGGTTTTTAGCTTAACGATCGGTTTTTGTACATTCATTTGTTGCAGCAGGGGCCAGAGTTCCTGGCAACTGTTCAAAATGAACAGGCCCGATAGCAAAATGACAAGAACTATCTTTTTCATTGTGTTCCTCACGCTTGTTCCTGATACAAATGGACATCCTGTTGCGGGTAGGGAATAGAGATACCCTGGGCGTCAAAAGTAAGTTTGACATTTTCCTGAAAATCAAAATACACATTCCAGTAATTTTCCTGTTTGACCCAGACGCGCACGGCAAAATTGACCGAACTATCGCCCAATTCAGAGAGCACCACCTGTGGAGCGGGATCTTTCAGAATGCGCGGATCGTTCTCAACCATCTCTGTGAGAAGTCGCTTGGCTTTTTTCAAATCATCATCGTAGCCGATGCCGAATGTCATGTCCACACGCCGCGTGGGCTCCAGCGAAAAATTAGTAATGCTACCGTTGGAAAGAGCTGCGTTAGGAATGAAAATGGTCTTGTTGTCAAAGGTTTTTAAAATAGTATTGAAAATCTGGATCTGATCCACTTTGCCAATGTAACCCTGGGCGTCAATAACATCGCCCACTTTAAAAGGTTTAAGCAGTAAAATTAAGACCCCGCCGGCAAAGTTGGCCAGGCTGCCTTGCAAAGCTAGACCCACGGCCAGGCCCATGGCGCCGATTATGGCTACAAAAGACGTGGTGGCAATGCCAAGCATGGAAGCAATGCTAATCAGCAAAAGAATTTTGAAACCGATGGAAATCAGACTGACCAGAAATTTTTGTAAACTGATCTCAACCTTCGATTTTTCCAGAGTGCGACTGATTCCGCGACTCAATAGTTTAATCCCCCACAAGCCCAACAACAAAGCAATAATGGCCAGCAACAGCTGGGGAATAATTTTAATGGCCAGATCGATGAGTTGTTGGGTGTACACCTGAACGTTGTCCATGAGAATTCCTCCTCCTTATTAATATTTTAAATTGGCCAAATCTCCTGCCTTTCGGAGTATGAGAGGCGCTTTTTATTGCCGGAATTGAATTGTTAGTTATCCGGTCACAAAATGGCAGAAAGTCAACCATCCATTTGTGGTAGAAATTTATGATCTAAGGCAGCATAGCCGCAACCGAAAAACTTCTTTAAAAAATGACAGGCCGGTGCCCCGGAACCCTTTAACTCTTACACTCTTAACTCTTCCCCTCCAACATCAGAAGTCATTTCACGAATTAGCCCTCACCCCCTCGGTCCCCGTCTTCCAGAATAAAAGTTTGGGAGACGGGGAAGGCTTGGTGGGGGAATTTTCTCACCTGTATTAAAAACACCATTCACGAACAATGGAAATTCGCTATGTCAGCCCGATGCTCATTCAACAATTCAACAAATCAACAATTAAACGGTTTTACTTTCTCACACAGCACAAAAATTTTCTCACGCTAAAGTGTTAGATCTTTTAAGGGAAGTATTCTAATCCGTTCGATTATTGTTGAATTTTTTCAAAGTGCTTAATAGGGCTCCATGCGTTTTTTGAACGGTAAAAACAAAATTCAGGCTACTTACAAAAGAGCAGGTCTCGATCCACTCGGCTTTAAGTGATTCCGCAAGGCGACCGGTTAATCTTTTAGTAATTCATCTTTATGATCCAGAATCAGTTTTAAGCAGGCGTCGTGTTCATTGGGAACTTCGCCGTTGAGAATCGCTTCCAGAATAAACTTTTTGATTTTTCCTATCTTAGGGCCGGGTTTCAGGTTAAAGCGTTCCATGATTTCATTGCCGTCAATAGGCGGTTGGAAATTGCGGATGCGGTCCCGTTCTTCCACTTCTGCAATGCGTTTCAAGACTAATTCGTAATTTTGTAAAAAGCGTTTCACTTTTTTTTCAATTTTAGAAGTAATGTCGGCGCGGCACAGGGTCATCAGGTCGTCCAGTTCATCGCCGGCCAGGTAAATCAGACGCCGAATCGCCGAATCGGTTACCTCTTCGCTTACCAGGGCCATGGGGCGCAGATGCAGACGCACCAGTTTGCAAACGTACTGAATGGTTTCCGTAGGATATTTAAATCGTCGCAGAATGCGTCGGGCCATGCGTTCACCAACGACTTCGTGGCCATGAAAAGTCCAGCCGTTTTTTTCGTCAAAGCGTTTAGTCGGCGGTTTGCCGATGTCGTGAAAGATTGCAGCCAGTCGTAAATTGAGCTTGTCGCTTTTGGCAGCCACATTGTCCAGTACCTGCAGAGTGTGGTAAAAAACATCCTTGTGATGAAACCCTTTGCGTTGTTCCACGCCTTTGAGGGCGGTAAATTCCGGAAAAAAGACCTGCAGCAAGCCGCTTTTGTCTAACAGGAGCATCCCTTTAGAAGGCTGTTCGGCCAGTAAAATTTTGTTGAATTCATCGGTGATGCGTTCCTGAGAGATGATCTCCAGTCGTTGCGCATTGGCCTGGATGGCTTTAAAGGTAGCTGGTTCGATAGTAAAGTTAAGTTGTGTGGCAAAGCGTACGGCGCGCAACATGCGCAGGGGATCATCGGAAAAGGTTTGCCCTGGTTCTAGCGGGGTGCGGATGATGCCTGCTTCTAAATCCTGCCGTCCGTTGTACACATCGATGATCCGGCCAAAGTTTTGCGGTGAAATGTCCATGGCCAGGGTGTTGATGGTAAAATCACGGCGACTTAAATCGGAGTACAGATCGGCCTGGCGCGTGACGGGCTTGCGGGAATCCTGCTGGTACGACTCTTCTCGGGCATTAACAAATTCCAGCTTGTAGCCGTAATATTGAGTCATAAAGGTGCCAAAGCGTGGATAGCGCACCATAGTTCTGAGATGTAAATCTTTTTTAAGCCGGTCAGCGAATTTCATAGCATCGCCAACCACCACAAAGTCGATGTCTATGACCTTTTTGCCTAAAAGTAAATCGCGTACATAGCCGCCAACCACGTAAATCTGGTAACCGCAAGCCTGTGCGCTGTTGTAAATTTTTTTGAACAATTCTTCGTGTGTCATCAAAACGTCCGTTTATAATTTCTTTTGATCATTCCTGTACAGGTAACAAGTACAGGAGCCAGATTATTTCCTGTACAGTGCCTGATAGTTAAGTAAAATTTAAAAAATAATCAAATGGAAGTTTGAGGGAAATTACTGACTGGCTAATATTTGATGGTAATCACGTAAATTACTCAAAATTTCGCTGGCCTTGAGCAATTGTTCGTCTTTTTCCAGGGCCAATTTATGGCGCCACTTGGAGCCGTAATATTTTTCTGCCAGCTCGAGACGCAACAGTTCTTTAATTTGCTCCTCATTGCGAGCAAATTCGATCTGTTTATTAGCCTTTAATTTCTGTTGCAATTGATCAATTAATCCGGCAATGCCTGAATCATAACCCCGTTTTTGCACCAGAGCTTTGAGCTTTTTAAGTTCCCGTTCCCCTTCCAGGGTGAATTCGAATTGCTTTTCTTTAAGAAAATTTTTAAACGATTTGAACAAGGTGGGCGTAATGGTAAAAGTGGAATCCGGCCACTGAGGATTTTTTTGATGAAAACGTACGGTAAAATCAAAGATCAGGTTCTTACGAATCAGTTCAACGGCTACCGGAGCAAGCGAATCATTTTTGGCCGGAACATCGGGTTCGATGCCTCCTTTGTCGTGAACCGGCCGCCGGTTGTGCGTAAAAAACAGATGGCCGGAAGAATCGGCAAAAATTGAATCCACAACGATCACCCCGTCTTTGCCGTAATCCCGTTTTTGAATGCAACGCCCGCTGGGAATGTAATATTTAGCCGTAGTCAGCTTTAATTTTACATCTTTGGACTTGTCGATATTAAACACCTTTTGCACCAATCCCTTGCCAAAGGTGGGCTGGCCTACAATAACGGCGCGGTCCAGGTCCTGCAAGGCTCCGGCCACAATTTCAGAAGCGCTGGCGCTTCCGCCATTGACCAATACGGCCAGCGGAACATCGGGCAGTAAAGGTTGATCCTGTGTGTAAAAACGATACTCTTTTTCTCTGTGCCCCTTGGTGTAAACAACCAGTGTATTCTGCGGCACAAACAAGTTTACCACCTGCACAGCGGATTCTAACAGTCCGCCGGGATTACCCCGTAAATCGAGGATTACGCCTTTTAGTTGATCTGTGTTTTTTAATTTCACCAGGGCCTGTTTGAGCTCTTGCGGGGCTTTTTCTGTAAAACCCTTTAAGCTGACATAGCCGATGCCCGGTGCCACAAAGCCGGCGTAGCCGACATCTTCTAAAACGATTTCAGCGCGTGTCAATTCCACTTCAAAGGGATGATCCAGTCCCGGACGACGGATTAAGAGTTTAACTCTTGTGCCCACTTTGCCGCGCAGTGTGGAGCTCACTTTGTCCAGCGGCCAGTCAGAGATATCTTTACCGTCGATTTTTAGAATGATGTCGCCGGCCTGAATGCCGCTTTTGGCGGCTGGAGAATTTTCGATGGGCGCAATGACGGTTACTTTTTTATTTCGTAGGCCAATTTCCATGCCCACCCCGCCATAGCGTCCGGTGGTGATCATGCGCAGCCGATCCTGGCCTCTATTTTCGATGAAAACCGTGTAAGGATCCAATTTATCAAGCATGCCCTCAATAGCGCTTTCCAGCAGCGGGTAGGGGCGGATTTCGTCCACGTAATAGCGATTAATCAATTCAAAAACTTTTTGCAGATGGTCCCAGCCTTTTTTCAGTTCCAGATAATAGTCATCATCGTTTTCAGGCGCCTGTGCCGGCAACCATTGAACAGCCAAAAAAAGGAAAAGGAAAATCCAGATGTGTTGATGTAGTTTTCTCATATCTCTTCCATGATTTTTTTAATTAAATTTTGAACTATAATTTGGTGAATTTGTTCAACGGCTAAATTGCCGTCAATCACACAGAATCTTCCTTTATTTTTTTCGGCTAAAATTTCGTAACCTTGAAAAACGCGTTGATAAAATGCGCTGCCTGCCGCTTCCAGACGGTCCAGTTGCCGTCCGCTTTTAGGAATCCGTTCTTTTATCTGCTCGGGCTGCAGGCGTAAATAGAAGGTGGTGCCGGGCATTAATCCAAAGGTAGCGGCCTGATTGATCTGTTCCACCATTTGCAAATCAAGGCCCCGTCCATAGCCCTGATAAGCGGTGGTCGAATCGACATAGCGATCAGCCAGAATGAAGTAGCCATTTTCCAGCAGGGGTATGATTTTTTCCTGGACCAGCTGCACGCGCGCCGCGCTGTACAAAAAGATTTCACAGCGCTCGGTCATGCCGGTGTTGGCCTTGTCCAGCAGAATGCGTCGTATTTTTTCCGAAATTTCCGTCCCTCCGGGCTCACGGATGGTGAAAACGTGATGCCCGCGTTCTTTTAAAAATTTTTCCAGCAAACGAATCTGCGTTGATTTTCCGGAGTAATCGAGCCCTTCAAACGAAATAAAGCGCTGTCTGTTCATTAAACCTTTTTCCAATCTCCCTTGTTAAACCGCCAGATGTTTAATCCTAACCGTTCGCTTTCATCAAAAATCTGAATCAACCATAAGCCGGCCAGCCCCATGGAAAAACCAAAGGTTAAAAGGTAAGCGCCGATTATTTCATTAACGATCACCGCGCCAATGGCCAGCCACATCAGCCAGTTTAAATCAGCACAACCGCGCAAATTACCGGAATAGGCTGTGTTGATGGCTTTAGGTACCTGCAAGATGACAAACAGCAGCATGATGTCTTCGCCCAATTGAATGACCTGCAGGTCGCTGGTAAAAATGGCCATTACGTGTTTGGAAAAAATGAACAGTAAAAGGCCGACCAGTACAGCATTAATCCAGGAAACGCGAGCCACCATGTGCCCGCTCTTCAGGGCTTCTTTGTAGTCCCTGGCTCCGATGCTCTTACCCACCAGGGTCATGCCTGTGATGGAAAAGCCCCAGTTGACCATGGAAAGCACGGACTGAATGCGCACCAGCACCTGATGGGCGGCCAGAGCCAGAACATTAATCTGGGCTGCAAAAAAGCTGAGGATGATCTGGCCCATGGACCAGACCAGCTGTTCGATGGTGGTTGGGATGCCCAGTTTGAATAGCTTTTTAAAGGTGGCCATTTTGGGTTGCGTAATTTCCATCATGGCCAGAAAGAGGCTGGATTTATGATTGCGCAAATAGGTAAGCGTAATCAGGAAGCCAACCGATTGAGCAATGCCCACGGCCAGACCGGCGCCAAAGGTTTCCCAGCGGGGAAAGATCCAGAGACCGAAAATCAGAAAGACATCTAAAATCAGGTTCAACACATTCATGATCAGGCTGATAGTCATGGTGAGCAGGGTGTCGCCCACGCCGCGCAAAATGCCCAGACAGATGAAGTTGGTGATGATGATCGGCGAAAACAGGGCCACAGTGCGGATGTAAGTAACGGCGTAATGCCGGGCCTGGGTGCCTTCTTCTTTAATCAGGTTCATCAGTAAGGGAACCACAAAATACCAGAAAAGACCGATTAAAAGCGAAAGAATTAAACCGATTAAAAAGGCCTGTCCTAAGATATGGTTGGCATTCCACTGGTCATCAGCGCCAAGATAACGGACAATAATAATGGAACTACCAACCACAAAGGTGAGCAGAATGCTGAAGGTCAGGACAATAAATTGCTGGGCAATGCCCACGCCGGCCAGAGCCAGAGAAGACAACTGTCCCAGAAAGATGGCCTCAATCAGCCAGGTAATGGTTTGAGAGGACAGATCAATAACCGCTGGAAACGATTGTTTAACAACCTGGGTTAGTGTACCGCCCTTATTTCCACCTGAAATGCTTTCCATATTGTTCGATTAAACCTACCTTAACAACAGTGCGTGTAATTGTTGCAACAAATCGATGAACATCTCCCCTGCGTGGATGGTCTGGGGAGATGGCACGGGCCCTCGCTCCCTGGTCTCCTCTTTCCCGAAAACCGGAGCCAGGGGAAAACGGTGGGGGATTTCTCGCTAATAGTGTAAGAGATTCCTCGTCCTTCCGACAGGTCGGAAGAACATCGGAATGACACCTGGCACGAGCCCTCACCCCGATAAATGGGGAATCGGCATAACATTTAGACCCCGTTCAACCAATCAACCAAGTGTTCATTGAGCGTTAGCGCTCAAAAACAAAAGGCCTCCGTCAGCGACGCTGGCGAAGACCCTGCTTTTCAACGTCTTTTATTGCATGTAATATTCAAGCCCTAAATGCGTAATTTCCTTTTCTCCGGCCATCACGCGCAAAGTGTTTTTCAGTTTCATCAACTGAATAAAGAGATCGTGTTCCGGGTAAAGATTGGGCGCGTGAATGGGGCTCTTGAAATAGAAAGACAACCACTCCTGAATGCCATGAAAATTAGCCCGTTTGGCCAGATCCATGAAGAGAACCAGGTCCAGTACAATGGGCGCCGCTAAAATACTGTCACGGCACAAAAAGTCGATCTTAATCTGCATCGGGTAGCCCAGCCAGCCAAAGATGTCGATGTTGTCCCAGCCCTCTTTGTTGTCTTTGCGAGGCGGGTAATAGTTGATGCGTACCTTGTGGTACAGGTCTTTGTAAAGTTCCGGGTACAATTCCGGTTGAAAAATCTGTTCCAGAACAGACAGTTTGCTCTCTTCTTTGGTTTTAAAGGACTCCGGATCGTCGAGCACTTCGCCATCGCGGTTGCCTAAAATATTGGTAGAGAACCAGCCTTCCACACCCAACATGCGCGCTTTTAAGCCCGGCGCAATGATCGTTTTCATCAGAGTCTGGCCCGTTTTAAAATCCTTGCCGGCCAGCGGCACTTGCTTCTCTTTGGCAAATTCGTACATGGCCGGAATGTCGGCCGTGAGATTGGGCGCGCCATTGGCATAGGGCACCCCTTCGGCGATGGCTGCCCAGGCGTAAATCATGCTGGGTGCGATATCCGGATGGTTTTCCTTCATGGCTTTTTCGAAGGATGCTCTGGTTTGATGAACCGCGCTGTGTTTCATATAGATTTCTGTGCTACCCGTCCAGATCATCACCAGGCGGTCCAGATTGTGTTCTTTTTTGAAGTTGCGGATGTCTTCGCGAACCATTTCGTAATACTCGTACCAGTTTGCTGCTTTTTTGACATGAGGGCCATCCAGTTTTTTGACATAATTTTTGTCAAACACCGCTTTCATAGGTTTAATGGCCTGCAATTCATCCTTTACCTGATCGAGCAACTCTTTTTCAAGTACACCGGCCTTGAGCGCAGCCTGATAGGCGTTGTCTTCAAAAATATCCCAGCCGCCAAAATACAGGTTATCTAAATCGGCCAGGTCAATCAGGTCTTTGATCAACGGATTCCGATGTTCGTCACGTCGTCCCAGGCGAATGTGCTGCATCTGGGTTAAAGAACCGAAGGGTTTGGCCAGCCCTTTGCGTATGGCCAGGACACCGGCAATAAAGGTGGTAGCCACTGCGCCCATACCAGGCAGTAGAACGCCGACCTTACCTTTGGCCGGACTTATTTTCAGGTCTTTCATTTGTTCAATCATAATAGCCTCCTATCTCAAGAATTTGATTTGTCTAATTGATACACATAGTACAGCCGTTGCAGGGCCGTGATGTTGGCAAAAATGGCCACCAGCCAGATTGCCAGATCTAATAAAGTAACCTGGTGCACCTGACCGGTTAAGGCAGCGATGGGGAAGAGGTTTACGTTAAACAGGGCGGCGGCGCCGATGAGCAATACGCGTTCAGCGCGCTGCATCCAGCCCACTTTGGCTTCAAAGCCCAGGCCTTCGGCGCGGGCGCGCACATAGCTGACCATGGTTGAACCGCCCAGAGCTACAAAGGTCATAACAGAAAGCAAATAGGAATCATGGCGTACGTAGTAAGCCGCAATGCCAAAGAACATAATCACTTCAGAGTAACGATCAAGTGAGGAGTCGAACAAGGCGCCAAATTTCGTCGTCCGCCCGGAGGTGCGGGCCAGTTTGCCATCGATCATATCGCACATACCGCCCAGCAGAATGAGCGCGCCGGTCCAGTGAATCCAGGCCGGATTAATGAACAAAACGATGGTGCCCATGGTGGTGATTACCAGTCCCAGAACAGTAAAAAAATTGGGATTGATATTCATCCGCACAAAGACGTTAATCAGAGGATCGAGCAGCGCCCGAAATCCATTTTCCAGCCAGAAAGGGATCAGACCTCTACCTGTTTTCATCTCGTTTTTCCCTTTTGCTTATTCCTTCAATGATCAGTACAATCTCGCCTTTTACGGGTTTAGTTTCCAGATGTTGGACGAGCTGACTGATCCTTCCGCGAAAAAATTCTTCAAATTTTTTGGTTAGTTCCCGGGCCATAACCACCCGCCGATCGCCCCAGCTTTCCAGAAGCTGTTTGGTCGTTTTTAAGATGCGATGCGGCGATTCATAAAGAACGATGGTACGCTCTTCGAGGCGTAATTGTTCGATGCGCGTTTTACGGCCTTTTTTTTGCGGTAAAAAGCCTTCAAAAACGAAGCGGTTGCTGGGCAGTCCCGAAGCAATCAGGGCGCTTAAAAAGGCCGCCGGCCCGGGGATGGGCACCAGACGAATCCCCTGCTCAATACAGGCCCGGGCTAAATGGTAGCCAGGGTCAGAAATGCCGGGCGTACCGGCATCCGAAATGAGCGCAATGGCCTTCCCCTGTTGCAGTAAAGCGATTAATTTTGGCGTTTCCCTCTTTAAATTGTAGCTATGGTAACTGCGCAGGGGGGTATTGATTTGATAATGTTTTAACAGCACGGAAGAGGTGCGCGTATCTTCGGCGGCGATGAGATCGACATGTTTAAGAATGTGAATGGCCCGCAACGTAATATCCGCCAGATTTCCAATGGGAGTTGAAACCATGTACAAAACGCCCTTTTCGATGCTTTCCACCTTTAAAAGCCCCAATCACGTGAATACCGGTAGTCCTGGTTGATCGTGCGGTAGGATATTTTGGCAATAAGCGGCGGCCGACGCTTAAACTGGCTGCGTTGCATTCGGCGGTAAATGTCATCAATGATTTTCTGGGCATAACCCATGTCCAGTAACATCTCGTTCGAATAGCGCAGATCGACCATGTAATAGAGCAAGCGATCAATTTCCTGATAGGTGTAGCCCAATTCCTGTTCATCGGTCTGTCCTACCCACAGGTCGGCTGAAGGGGGTTTTTCGATAATTTCACGCGGCACACCCAAATATTCTGCTAATTGCCAGATTTGCGTTTTGTACAGGTCGCCAATGGGATTGATGGCACTGGCCAGATCGCCGTGAATGGTGCCGTACCCTAATAGTAATTCGGTTTTATTGCTGGTGCCAATAACCAGCGCCTGATATTTGGCCGAATAATCGTACAAAAGGCACATGCGTTCGCGGGCCATCTTATTGCCCCTGCGCACCGCGTCGGCCTCGGGTTCCTCGGCAAAAAAAGCGTCGACCATGGGTGAAATATCGCGGACAAAATAGTTGATTTTTAACTGCCTGGCCAGTTTTTCGGCATGTTCACGACTTTGCGGATTGCTCAGGCGATAGGGCATGATCAACGCGTAAACCTGTTCAGGCCCCAGGGCGCGAGCCAACAAGCAGGCCACCACCGAAGAATCGACACCGCCGGAAAGGCCCAGCACGGCCTTCTTCAGCCCCACTTTGCTGATTTCCTCGTACAAAAAACGCAGCAGAATATCACTGACGACCTTTGGATTTATTTTAAGAATGTCCGCCTTCACCGTTGTACACCTTTTTGTCCCGATCTTCTGTTGGCGATTGGGATTGCTTCGTCGCTACGGAAAAGCACGTCCGTCAACGCCATTTCATTTAAATCCTAAAAGTTTACATAATTATTGTACAAGATTCAACTTAACTTGGCACCAGGCAGCTTGTTTTCTATGAGCACAGAGCGCTGCCAGTAAAAAGAAAAATAATCTGCCAGAAAAGCCAGAAACCTTATTTCACTTTAGCCAGATATTCGGCAAGGTACTGGTAAGGTTTGGTAAGCTCGCCGCGGTACACAATGACTGCCCGTTTAATTTCATCAGGCAGGCCGCTTTTTTCCAGCGGTTGATCCAGATCGGCGTTGATGATCGCTGGCACAAAGGGCCATAACTGAGCGCTGAAAAAACGGGAAGCATCGTTGGGTAGCTCTGCCGGCAGATTGTCCACGGCCAGTAAAACGATGCCCTGGCCCGTGTAGCCCTCGCTAATGGACCGGGTTTCCGGATGAACCAGGTAGGCCGGATGGCCGGAATCCGTGCTTTTTACATTGCATTCAATAGAGCCATTGACATCGCAGGTAATATCGGCAATACCCTGCAGGCGGAGCTTGCCGACTCCTTTTAACTGAGCCAGGTTATCCCAGGTTACAAAACGCGGATAGCGTGCATCCCAGTAAATGGCATTGACCAGGATGGACAGATAAGGCAAATAGCGTTCAAACACAGAGTGGTACTTTTCGGGATGTTGGTAGTAGTCCTGAAGTTCGAACGGCCGGCCTTCATTGTGCTGTACCAGGTGTTCTTCTTTAAAGACGGTAAGGTACACCTTATGGGCGTCAAAGTTTCCTTGTTTAAAGAAATCAGGCAATTGATCGGGCTCGATGCGTTCTGTGGGCAGGGCATCAAAAATGTACTGTGCGCCTCTGGAAACATTGCCGTAGCCCAGAATACCAATGACCAGCGGATTTAGCTCGGCGGGTAGTCCCTGATCTCTAATTTCCTGTCCAATTTGTTCAATATGGTCGTGGGCCTCTTTAACGGAGTGGTAATGCAAAGCCTGTTTGCAGCGCGCAAAAGGCGTTGACAGGCCGTGGGCCTGCCAGTGCTGTCCCATCAACCACAGGATGTCGATGGCTCCAGCGTCTCCGGCAAAGCGTCCAAAAAAGACCAGGCGCCGGCCCTGATCGTCAGTGATCTTTTCATAATCGATCAAAGTGGATTGGCCATCGATGATCTGCTTCAACATGGGCATATTGTCTTTTTGGCCCTTAATGGTGTGCGAGAAAAAGAGATAGGTCTTTTGATCCAGCAGCTTTTCGCGGGGAATCTCTTTTACGCCCAGGATGATGTCGCCAGGCTCCATGCTCTGGCAAATCTGGGCGCCAGCGGCCTGGTACTCCTGTTCTTTGAAAAAGCGTTTATCGGATTGTTGCACAAAGGCTCTGGACGGCGTTTTTTGCAGAATCCTGGCCAGGTCGTCGGGCACCAGCGGTGCGCGTCGTTCCCAGATGTTTTTGTCTTCAGCGCGAATGAGAATGCTTTTCATGGGTGCTCTCCATTTAAGTTTCCAAAAAACGAACGTTCATCTGTCTTGCTTTGCAATTGGCAACGGCTCTCTGTCTCCTGCCCGGTAACTACTGGCTGAAAAGGCAGGAGGCAACCCCATTCAAATAAAATCCTTAAGCAGGACAGCAAATAATCAACCATTGTAAATGAAAAATTCCCGCACAATGGCAGACATCATGCGGGAATGAAATATACAAAGTTTAGCGGTCAAAATGCAACCGCAAAGGCCGCTGTTTATTTTACAGCCAGGTCGATCTTTCGACCAGTTTGATATTCATGGTTTCCAGTTCGGCCAGCACCGGTTCATAAATTTCCGGAAGTACGGGGATGTGTACGCCGCTCAGCTTGATTTTACCTTCCACAATTAACCGCGTGGCAATGGCAGCCGGTAAACTTACGGTGCGTGCCATGGAGGTGTCTCCATGAGGGATCCCGGTATCCACCATGGTGGATGTAATTTTTTCCCGTTTGCCATTGGTGTACTCGGCAATGAATTCGTGGTGTTGCAGCAGTAAATCAACTTCGCCTTCGTGGTACACCAGTTTTTCTTCCAGGATATGGGCAAACATATCAAAAATGGAGGCCTGGCCCAGAGGGACCTTGATATCGGACAGTAAGCCTAACCATTCCATCTTTTTGATGGTTACCGAATAAGGCGGAATGTTGAGCAACCGGGCAATATCCTGTACCAGATTTTTCCCATCGCTGTTGATCAGGCGGGCTATAGCCTGTTTGACTGTTAATTGGTCAAAGTCCACTTTAAAATCCTGACGCAACAGGCCCAGTTTTTTAAAGTAGTTCCAGGTTTCGCAATGACCGATATTACGCAACGTCCCGCGATACATGGATTGCGTTTCCTGAATGCCGTAGAGGTCGATGTAAGGCAGAGCATCGCGATTGACATAAGCCTCAAAGGTGCCGGCGCCGGGTACGTCTAAAAACCAGTAATGTTCAAATAGCTGTTCGCCGGGCACTTTAACCACCTGGCCATCTTTGAGATACTGGCCGTCATTTAAGGCTGCCAGCATCACGCCCACCGGACTCCAGGAAAATTTGTAGCCCAGGGGGTTGTTGTTGTCCTGCAAGGCCGGCAATCCGCCGCAATAGGAATAAAAACTGACGATCTTTCCGCCACGATTTTTTACATTGTTTATGATTTTCATGGCCGCCATGTGGTCAATGCCCGGGTCCACACCGATTTCATTCAAGAACAAAAGGCCCCGTTTGCGAGCCTCTTCATCCAGGGCCTGCATTTCAGGTTTTACGTACGAGGTGGTTACCATGTGTTTGTTGAGTTCCAGGCACAAATTGGCCACCTTCATGTGGTGAATCCAGGGCAGCAGACTGATGACCACATCCGCTTCGGCCATAACCTGACGCAGAGCGGCCTGATCAGTAACATCTAACTGTTGGGCGCTACCACGGGGGTGATTTTCGATTAAGCGCTCGGCTTTGCTGACCGTGCGGGAAGCAACTTTCAATTGGACATCGGTTTTTTCCAGTAGATAGCGTACTAACGGACGGGCCACCAAGCCGGCTCCAAGGACTAATACTTTGTTCATAAATCGAATCCCTTTCTTGTTTCATTTTTACCTTTTTCTACAATAAACACTGGTTTGATAACTTAATGAATTAACAGGAAAGTGTAAAGTAAAATTTCCACTTTTTTTACCAACAAAATAGCTATCAGTGCAGTTTGAACGGCATACTTACTAATGGCAGAAACTCCTTTTTGCAACAGGAATTAATCACGTCCCATCCTGTTTTTTCGTCCAAGTTAACGACTGGAGTGCAGTTTTGATTGGTTTTATTTTCAAAAAAATTGTATTTTAATGGCTAAGGAGATTTAAAGCCTGGAACGATGAATGAGCCTAAAGGGAAAAAAGAAAAAGCGTGCCGATTTTGAACTGGTCAAAAGAGCCAAAGCCGGCGATGGCCGCGCTTATGATCAGTTAATGGAAATGTACCACGATGCCGTTTTTAACATCATATTACGCATGGTTCACAATCGCCAGGAAGCAGAAGATCTGACCCAGGAAACCTTTATTAAAGCTTACAATTCCATTACCTCTTTTAATGAAGAATACGCCTTTTCTACCTGGTTGTTTAAAATTGCCACCAACCACTGTATCGATTTTTTTCGCAAGCGGAAATTGAAGACCTATTCCATGGACGAACCTGTAAAATACAAAGACGAAGAAATATCTCATGAGTACGCTGACACCAATCCAACCATTGACAAGGCCCTGGTGGCCAATGAAAAATCAAAAATCATCCATCAGGCCATAGAAAAACTACCGGAAAAATACCGCACGGCCATTCTGTTGCGCCACCATGAAGAAAAGAGTTATGAAGAAATCGCCGAGATTTTAGATCTGCCGCTGGGTACCGTAAAAGCGCGCATTTTCAGAGCCAGAGAGATGCTGAAAAAGATGCTCAAGGACAGTTTGTTCTAAAGCAGCAGAGCCGCAACCAAAAAACTTCTTTAAAATAATGACGGGCCGGTGCCCCGAAACCCTTTAACTATTACACTCATATACTCTTAACTTTACTCCTCCAACAGCAGAAGTCATTTTACGAATTAGCCCTCACCCCCTCGATCCCCCTCTCCCAGAATAAAAATCTGGGAGAGGGGGAAGGCATGGTGGGGGAATTTTCTCACCTATGTTGGAAATACCATTCACGAACAATGGGAATTCGCTGTGTCAGCCCAATGCTCATTCAACCCTTCAACAAATCAACAAATCAACAATTCAACAGCTTAAATCACTCACTCAGCACAAAAATTTTCGCATCCCGCTGTGGCGGGATTAGATCTTTTAATGGAAGTATTCTAACCCCCCGTCCCCCTTCTCTTCTTTTAATAAAGGGAAGGGGGAGTAAATTGTGCCGCTTTGCTGAGTTCCACTCTGATATGTTAAGATATTTTGCTATTTTCTATTTGCAATCTTTGCCCACTTTGTGAATGCTTTGCCTGTCCGGTGGCCAGACGGGCCTGTCCGGTGGCCAGACGGGCCTGTCCTACGGCCGGACAAGCCTGTCCCCGAAAATCGGGATTTCCGCTTCGCTCCATCCGGTTGCGCCTGCCAGACGGTTCTGTTCTCGAAGATCGGGATTTGGAATTACGCTTGGCAGGAAGCCTCATTGATTGTCATTTCGACAGATACGTGGAGCGAAAGCGACGTGCATAGTGGAAAAATCTTGCGTCATACTTAAAAACGTCTCGAGCTGAAGCTCGAGTTACGTTGCACCTGCGAATTGTCTGCAAGTGGAAGGGATTCTTCCTCCCGATAAATCGAAAATAAAATGACACTCGGCATGACACCTCAGCCCCTGTCGTCTCTTTTTTTTACACTAAAATTTTACGGCTTCGCCATTGGCTCACCCACTTCACGGCTGGTTCGGGTGCCAATTCTAATTTTGTTCGATGCCCATTTTATTGTAAATTCTGGTTTAAACTTAGAATGAGGTTTTGTCATGAAAATTGGTTTTCTTGGCCTGGGTATTATGGGCAGCCGCATGGCTCAAAATTTACTCAAACACGGTTTCAGCTTGATTGTTCACACAAGAACCAAAGAAAAAGCAGGCTCTCTTTTATCTGCCGGCGCCGAATGGGCCGATTCTCCCGGCTCGTTGGCCCAAAAAGTCGATTTTTTAATTACCATGCTTTCCACTCCAGAAGTGATAGAGCAACTGGCCAGCGGGCAGGAGGGTTTTCTGGCCCATTTGCCACATGGTAGCCTGTGGATGGACTGCACCACAGTTAATCCTTCGTTTTCACGTAAAATGGCTGCCCTGGCAGAACAAAATCACATCCGCTTTGTCGATGCCCCGGTGGCGGGTTCCAAAAAACCGGCCGAAGACGGCCAGCTTTTGTTTCTGGTAGGTGGAAAACGGGAAGATGTTGTTTTCTGTGAACCTCTTTTTAAAGCTATGGGCAAAAAACACATTCATGTGGGCCCGGTTGGTCAGGGTTCTGCCATCAAGATGGTCTTCAACCTGCTCCTGGGTGAAGCCATGTTGGCCTTTGCCGAAGCCCTGGCTCTGGGCATCAAAATGGGATTAGACAAAGATCGGCTGCTGGATATTCTGGTGCCCGCTCCAGTAACCGCGCCCTTTATTTCCGGTAAATCGGAAAAAATCAGGAATGAAACATTTGATGTGGAGTTTCCGTTGCAATGGATGCAGAAAGATCTGCAACTGGCCAGCCTCAGCGCGTATGAACAGGGTCTGGCTTTACCGGCGCTCAATGTCATCAAAGAGGTTTTTGCTCAGGCCAAACAACAGGGCCTGGCCCAACAGGATTTTTCGGCAATTTTTAGCTTCTTAAATCAACCATAAAATGGGGAGACGTTTATGAGCACTTTGAAAGAGTTACTTGACGTAGCGATTAAACAGGAACAGAATTCCCAGAAATTGTATCAAAAGGGCATGGATATTGCCCAGGACGAGGAAACAAAACAGTTTTTTAAACGATTGCGTGACGAAGAGATCGAACATGAAAAAATGCTCTTTAATATACGGGAAACCGAATTGTACGATCTGAATGTGGAAATTAATGATCCCCAACTGCTTGAAATGGCCCGCACCTCACATGGCAGCGACGACCTGTACTTACCGGAAGATTTGACCATTGCCGACGTTCTGGAAATGGCTATGAAACGGGAAAATACCGCCCGCATCCGCTACGAACGGGCAGCCAAACTGGCCCGCGAAGACGAAGTTAAAGAATTGTTGGGCAATTTAGCCAATGAAGAAGAAACCCATAGGCAACATGTGGAAAAGTACTTTAAAATGCACAAGGGACTCTTTGGCGAAGAGCTTTAAGTTCTACCGGCTTTCCTCCGGGGAAGCCGTTTTTTTTACCCAAAATGCCTTTGCCGAACAATTTCGAATAAAATAATCGCGGTTGAAACGGAGGCATTGAGCGAATTAACATGACCATATTGGGGAATCTTAACCGTTTGACTGCACAATTTTAGTAAATTTTTACGTACGCCCCGGTTTTCGCTACCGATTACCAGAGCCAGCCCCCGCCTAAAATTGGCCTGATAAATGGTTTGGCTGGCCGAAGGCAGGGCCGCAAAGCTTTCCACATCGTTTTCCCGCAATTGCAACAGAACTTCATCCAGGTTGGGCGTTTGCCAGAACGTACAATAAAAGAGCGCTCCGGCCGAGGTTTTGGCCACAGTCGCATTGAGTGGCGCGCTGCCTTTTTCCGGTAAAACAACGCAATCTACTCCGGCAATTTCGGCGGTGCGCAACACTGCGCCCACATTGTGCGTATCCTGAATGTGATCCAGAATCAAGATCAGAGGACATTCATTGGAAGCAATCAATTCCCAGAACTGCCCGGAGCTTAGAAAAGGATTGAAGTCCATTTCGGCCGCTACTCCCTGGTGCACTACAGGACCGACAAATGTTTGCAATTGATTCTTAGGAATGCGTTGCACAGTAATGGCCCCATGCTGGCAAGCGCTTTCGATTAATCCAATGACCTTGCCCCGCGCTTCGCGGGCTAAAAACACGCGTTTAACTGTGTGCCTGGAACGAAGCGCTTCCAGAACCGGTTGTCTGCCATAAATAAACATGGTTGCCTAACTTTTCGGTGAATCTGATGGACAATTTAGCAAGCGCCCCCTTTGAATGCAAAACGTTAATCTTTGATTGAAGAACATAAATTGTGTAAATTGGCGGTTAGTAAAAAATATTTTTGACTTCAGGAGTAAAAATGCAAATTGGAATTGTTGGTCTGCCCTTTTCGGGCAAAACAACGCTCTTTTCCACCCTGCTCAAACACAAATCGCAGGAACCTGGCGGAAAAATGAGCGCCGAACGGGGCGTGGTCAAGGTACCGGACGAACGGCTGGATACCTTAACCAAAATGTTCAATCCCAGAAAGAAAGTGAACGCCACCATCGAATACATTAAGGTACCCGGACTGGAAGGAGAGTCTGCCGGAACGCATGGCTTACCCGCTCAATTTCTGGCCAATCTGAAAACGGTTGATGCGTTGCTGGTGATGGTACGCGCCTTTGAAAATGAATATTATCCCCACCCACTGAACCGGATCGACTCCAAAGCGGACATCGAGTACATTAATTCTGAATTTTTACTTAGCGATCTGGGCATTGTGGAAAACCGCTATGAAAAACTTAAAAAACTGGTTCTTAAAACCCAGGATGAAAAAGACAAACGCGAGCTGCAATTATTCGAAAAATTAAAAGCTCAGTTAGAAGAAGAAAAGCCCCTGCGCGAGCTGGATTTTGAGCCGGCCGAGCAATTGATTCTCAAAGGCTATCAGTTTTTGACAGCCAAACCGGTTCTGTACGTCATCAATATTGCGGAAGATGCCATCCCGGAAGCGGAGACAATTGAACAAAAATACAGCGAGTACGTAGGTAAAAATGCCGCGGTAACCTCGTTAAGCGCCGAAATTGAAAAAGAAATTTCTGAACTGGAAGAAGAGGACGCTAAAATCTTCATGGAAGACCTGGGCATCAAAGAGCCCGCTTTACACAAACTGATCCGTAAATCCTACGAATTGTTGGGTCTGATTTCTTTCTTTACCGTGGGCGAAGACGAATGCCGTTCCTGGCCCATCCGCAAGGGGACCAATGCTCAGAAGGCTGCGGGCGTCATCCATACCGACCTGGAAAAGGGCTTTATCCGCGCGGAAACCGTTCACTACGACGACCTGGTGCGCCTGGGCTCCATGGCCGCCTGTAAAGAACACGGCCTGGTTCGTCTGGAAGGGAAAGACTACATTGTTCAGGATGGCGACATTCTGAACATCCGGTTTAATGTTTGAAGACCCTTTTTGCAAAACGATTGGTTATTGAACGCATACGGGTTTTTTTTGCGGAAACGTGAAAACTACGTTTGGAGAATGTATTCATGCGTAAAGTTTTACAACTTCTTTACGAAACTAAAATCAGCAATGAATGGTAGTGCAACTTTTTGGGTTCCATGGATTTTATGAACATTGACCTTAGTCCCAGAAGCAAGTCAGATCATCGCTCATGCTATGTGTTGGACACCAACGTTCTTCTCCATGACCCAGCGGCTATCTTCCGTTTTGAGGAACACGTTGTGTTAATTCCGCTCTTTGTGCTGGATGAAATCGACAGTAAAAAAAGCGATCCGCAACTCGGTTTCAATGCTCGTGAAATCAGCCAAAAATTAGAGCAGCTTATTTTACGTACAGAACGTTACGATCAGGGTATTCTCATTCCAAACGGCAAGAACGGTCTGCTGTTTTTTGTCAACAATTTTATGGCTAAAGATTTTCCGCATGAGCTGGCCCTGAGTTACAAAGACAATGCCATGCTGGCTCAAATCATGGGCTTGCAGCAGAGTTTTCCAACGCGTAAGTTCATCCTAATTACTAAAGATCGAAATTTACGTATTAAGGGCTGGGCTCTGCAGATCGCCTGCGAAGACTACCAGCATGATAAAATTTCTGAGGAATATCTGGACAGCTTTTTCCAGCCGGTTAAACAGATCACTCTGGAAGAGGATGAGATCAATCAGTTATTTAAATCCAAAACTTCGGAAAACTGGGCCATCCCTTACCGCAAGAAGTGGCATTTAGCTGAAAACGAGGGGGCAGCACTCTTTGATCCCGGCCAGCAGTTTTTTGGCATGGCCATGCGCAAGGGCCATCTGCTTAAATATTTCGATTACTATTCCACTAAAATTCTGGACATGCCTCCTAAAGTACTGGACACGGAAAATTACCAGTACAATTTTGAACAGGCTGTTTGCATGAAACAGGCCATGGATGATGACATTAAAATTCAGATCATCATTGGTAAAGCCGGAACAGGAAAAACACACATTGCCATGGCTGCTGCGCTGGAAAAAGTTTTTAAGGAACGAAAATACGATTCCATTAAACTGATTAAACCAATTATCACCAAAAGCAGACTGGGTGAGGATGTCGGGTTTTTACCCGGCTCCTTAAAACGCAAACTAATTCCCAAAATGCGTCCTTTCATGGAAAAGCTACGCATGTTTACCAGCGACCAATCAGACGAAGGATATCGTAAATTACTGGATTCCGGGGTCATTGAACTTTTGAACCTGGCTGATATTCGTGGCGCCGACCTGGCCAACTCGTTTGTCATCTTTGATGAAGCGCAGAATGCCAATCCCTTTCAGATGCGTACCCTGGGTACGCGATTGGGTGAAGACACCAAGCTAATCGTTTTAGGCGACCCCACACAAATCGACAGCGTGTACCTTGATAAGTACAGCAATGCCCTGATCAATCTGTACGAAAATGCCTTAAAAAATCCTACACCCTTTATTTCTCACATTTGTCTGATTCAAATGGTGCGCTCACACACCTCGCAATGGTTTGAATCAAACATTCAAAGCGGACGCTGATTATTTCAACAATATCATTATTACGCACCTGCCTGATGGCGCCGTTTTCCACCACCAGAAAATGAGACTACTGGCCGGCACATTTCCCTGAACATTCCATTCTTACTTATTGTTTCACTCTTTTTTGAGTCAAGCTATTTCAAAACGAGACAATCGCTTAATTCACCTCCTGAAAGGGACGAACTCAAATTTCCCTTTGCTGGGCAGGGCAACCTTGAAGTCCTCATTGGGAGGGGTTAGGGGAGGGTTTGCTTTTAAGGAAAAAGGAAAAAAGATTAAAGATGAAAGATTAAGGATTAAAAAAATGGGAGGCTTTGGTTGTTAGAAGGGGCGACCCAACTCCTAAGGCAACAGAGCCGCAACCAAAAACTTCTTTAAAAAATGACAGTCCGGTGCCCGGAACCCTTTAACTCTTACACTCATTTACTCTTAACTTTACTTTTCTAACAGCAGAAGTCATTTCATGAATTAGCCCTCACCCCCTCGATCCCCCTCTCCCAGAATAAAAATCTGGGAGAGGGGGAAGACCTTTGTGGGAAATTTTCTTAATTGTCCGGCCGCTTTAGCCGGTTGGAGCGCAGCGGAAAT
>NZ_JBSMDE010000136.1:0-5110 GCF_056497305.1 Caldithrix sp.
TTTTTAATTAAAACATACCTCGCTTCACCGGACCTTCAAGGCAAGGTTCCGCCTGATCTGGAACGGACCTTCTGACTTACTTTTGGAGTAACGGCCCTTTCTCTAACAGAAAGCCAGTTATTCCATAGCGCTGCGATAGGTTTCCCTGTGCCGGCTGTCTAATTCTGCCAGATATTTTAAATCCGCCGTGTGCCCCTTAAACAGCTCTGCCAGGTCTTCGTAATGGGAATTGAAAAAGTACTGCAAATAGAGATTATTGGGCTGCACCTTGTACACTTTTTTGATGCCCTCCAGCACTTTTTTAGCGTAATTATAGGCTTCGCCCCTTTTGCCTTCGTCCAGTAAATAGAGGGCCTCAAAGAAATCGGGCTTTACCTCGCGCAAAGGCCGCGTTCGGGCATCTGTAATAACCAGCACCATATTCATCCTTGACGTCCAGCCACGAGGATAACGGGAAAGCTGTCCGCGGTTGGCAATGTCTCGCGCTTTTTCGTACAGGGCATTGCCCTTTAAATAATCGTTGGTATCCAGTTCGCCAGCCAGCACCATGTACGCATAAAAATCAAGAAAATGCGTCAAAGGATCAAACTGGCCCTTAAAATGGCTAAATGGAGTTCCCTGATCGTAAGGAAATTCCCAGGTCTTGTCGTAAAAATACTCGCCCGATTCACTGGTGATTACAAACTGTGCTAAATAGAGTTTTTCATGAGATTTTTGCTGTACCGATTGAATGATGATCCGTACTTTACAAATAACATCATATTCGTATTCGTCTTCCACCCATTCATAGGCATTAAAATATTGTTCCACTTTGTCCGGAAAATCATTCAGATTATTCACCTCGTCATCAGGAAGATTAGACGGATCGAGGGTAACTTTAACTTTTAGTACCTGGCTATGGACTACCATGACCATGGCCAGTAAAACAATCCAGATAATTGTTAGGCGTTTCATATTGACTCCCGTTTTATTCACCCTATCAGAATATAACCACGAATCCGAATAAAATCTACTAAATTAATTGCCCCTATTCCGTTCCGGATTTACCGTCCAAACTTACTATCTTCAACCTTCATCCTGGTCTGGTGCACAAGCCTTACAAACTGCAGAGAATCTGAACTCCAAAGTTCTGCCTTGAACGACAAGCCGAACATTTAAAAAGCGGACCTTTTTCAGCTCCTCAATGTAAAGAACCAGCAAGAGGCTAGCCTGAGCCCAGTGGTTAATTTAAAACTCAGGCAGCCCCATTTCGTCATTTTAAATGGATTCGTGGAACGCGTCTGGAAACCCAGCAGGTTACCTCGTAGGGAATGGTTTCCAGTTTTTTGGCCACCTCTACAATTTTAATATGTTCTGTGCCCTGTTTCCCAAAGAGAACGACCTCCTCACCGACAGCCATATCTTTAATATCCGGCCCCAGATCAACCACAAATTGATCCATGCAAACGGTGCCCACCACCGGATAACGCCGCCCCTTGATCAATACCTGACCCGAATTCGTGAATCTACGGTTGTAGCCATCGGCATAACCGGCCGGCACAACCCCAATAAAGGTCGGTTGGGGGGTGTAGTACCGTCGATTGTAACTGACCGGCTGGTTAGCGCCCAGTTTTTTAATCAATGTCAATTTAGACTTAAAAGCCATCACTTCTTTTAAAGGCCATTGCAAAGGAAATTGCGGAGAAGGTGGGTTCCCATATAACATAACCCCAGGACGCACCAGATCAAAATAACTTTCCTTAAAGCGCATGATGGCAGCCGAATTGGCCAGATGGTACAGGGGGGTTAGATGCGGATATTTCTGATCAATGATGGCCTTAAATTGCTTGAATTTCTCAATTTGCCGGAAAGTAAATTGTGCATCCTCCTCATCAGAACTGGAGAGATGGGAATAGATGCCCACAACCTGCCAGCTTGTTTCTTCAATGATCTTAAAAATAATCTCCTGGTCTTTTTCCGGCAAAAATCCAACACGGCCCATCCCGGTATCTACTTTAATCTGTACGCGCGGACGAATTTTTTGCTTAAGAGACAGTTCACGCAATGGCTCCAATTGTCCAGCATCGGTCAATGTAATATCCAGATTGTAATCAAGAAATTGGGGGAAAAAATGGGGCAGATGGGCGCCAAATACCAGAATGGGAATGGTAATGCCGGCTTTCCGCAGCTCAATACCCTCTTCCGGAAAGGCCACGCCCAAATAATCTACGCCATGGGCAACCAGACTCCTGGCCACTTCAATACTTCCATGACCATAGGCGTCGGCTTTAACCACGCCCATTACCCTGGCCGGCGCCACAGCGTTTTGAATGAGTTTTAAATTGTGTAACAGGTTTTGATGATTAATGTAAGCTCTGGTGGGTCCCATTTTACCACTCGTAGTTTTGTGCAATCTGTTCAATGCTCTGGCCTTTGAATATGGTGCGGATTGTACTTCCTTTCACCAAATATTCAGGAATCATAGGGCGCAAATTGTAATTGGAAGCCAGCACCTGGCCATAAGCTCCTGCTCCGCCAATGGCTAAAAAATCGCCCTGTTCAACAGGGGGAAGCGGGCGATCCTGTGCCAAAAAATCACCGCTCTCGCAAACCGGCCCTACCACATCCACCATTTCAGCAAATTCCGTACGCTTTTCGAGCGGGGCGATGGGATGGTAGGCTTTGTAAAGGCTGGGACGCAGGAGATTGTTCATGGCCGCATCCACAATAATAAATTTTTTGGCAGGCGTCTGTTTTCTGTACAGCACTCTGGTAACCAGAATGCCGGCATCTCCAATAATAGCCCGACCCAATTCGGCCACCAGACGGATGCCCAGTCCTTTAAATTTTTTTAGAAAAGCCGGTAATATTTCTTTGAGGGGCCAGGCCGGATGGGAGAAAATTTGCTCCGAATAGTCGATGCCTATTCCTCCGCCAAGGTCCAAAGTGCTAATGGGCAATCCGCGGGCTTTCAAGCGGCCAACGGTTTCAATCAAATAATCTGCCGTTTCCAAAAAGGGACGGGCTTCCGAAATCTGCGAACCGATATGCACATGCAAGCCAATGGGTTCTAACCATCGATCCCGCGAGGCCACTTCGTAAAGGGGAAGGGCGTCCTGAAGAGGAATGCCAAATTTATTGATATGTTTGCCCGTGGCAATATAATCGTGCGTGGGAGCCTCAATATCTGGATTGATGCGAAAAGCAACCGGTACTCGTTTTTTTAATCTTCCAGCAATCGCTTTTACACTTTCAAATTCTTCGATGGATTCAATGTTAATGGAGTGAATACCGGTCTTCACGGCCAGCTCAATCTCTTCAGCCGTTTTACCCACCCCAGCAAAAACGATCTTCTCTGGTTCAAAACCGGCCTTTAAAGCAAACTGTAGCTCGCCGCCGGAAACCACGTCGGCTCCAAATCCCATGGAACGGATTAATTGTAAAATAGCAGGATTGTAATTGGCCTTGAGGGCAAAACAGGGTAAAAAATCGAGCCCCTTTCCTGCCTGCAGAATGAGCCGGCAATTTTCTTCAATTCGCGTCTGAGAATAGAGGTAAAAAGGCGTTCCGGCCTGCAAGGCCCACTCCTTCAAATTCACCTTTTCTGCAAAAAGTTCATTATTCCTATAGTAAAAGCTGGTTGCCACCTAACAGGCCTCTCGATTTAGTTAGTTATCTTTGTAAATTAACTTAAGAAATAGTTAAATTGTTAGCAAGCTATTTGTCGATGCCATAATTTTTTAATTTTTCGCGCAGCGTGGTGCGGGAAATCTGGAGGAAATCAGCTGCTTTGGATTTATTACCCTTTGTCCTGGCCAAAACACGTTCAATATGCACCCGTTCTATCTCTTTAAGCGAACAGTTCCCCAGCAGTTCTACATCTTCAGGGATATTCTTGGAATCACTCAGATATTCTGGCAAACTCTTTAATGTAATTTCGTTTCCGGTGTTGGTCAGAACCGTTTGTTCGATCACCTCTCTTAATTCCTGCACATTGCCTGGCCAATAATAATCCTGGAGCACATTGAGCGCCATGGGGGAAATGGGCGGCATCTTTTTGGCATACTGAAAACTAAAATACTGTGTAAAATATCGAACCAGCAGTTTGATATCTCTGCGCCGCTCTCTGAGCGGGGGCAGGTAAATTTCGAAGCTCTTTAAATGAAAATACAATTCAGGATTAAAACTACCATTCCGCACAAATTTTTCAAGATCAAAGCGCGTTTGAGCAATGATGCGCGTATCGACATGCTGAGGCTTTTCGCTACCCAAAGGCTTAATGATATGGCTGTCCAGGTACAAAAGAAGTTTATGTTGCACCTCCACAGGTAATCGCTCAATGTTCTTTAGAACAAGAGTGCCCCCTTCTGCCTGTTCAATCAGCCCCCTTTTGGCAGGTCCGGAACCTGAATTTTCGGAAAGCACGCCAAAAATATCGGCCATCAGTTCATTGGCCGTAGCAAATTCACAATTTTTAATAATGAAAGGTCCGGATTGCTTATGACTGTTGGAGTGGATCATGTACGAAACCAGGTCCTTACCCGTGCCCGATTCTCCTCTGATTAAACAGGGTGTAAATGGGGTTTTACTGATAATCTCCACAAATTCATTGACGCGCTTAATGCGTTCATCATTGCCGATCAAACGATCTGGTCGCCAGCGAACGGAAGACAATTTAAAATTACGATATTGCCTGTTTTCCATGGCCTGAAGGACTTCAGAGAAGAGCTCCGGCAAATAAACTCTGGCTTCAGAGAAGCCTAACACCTGATAAATCTTCTCGCCCATTTTTTTATTAAGCGTTTCCGGTAAGGGGTGATCGGAAATCATGATAAGCTGGAAGAAATACTGATGATTTGTCTGTTCCAGTAACCAGGAGGGAATAGTCAGCCACTCGTCTTTCAGATCAATAATAAATAAATCGTAGTAGATCATCTGAATGGATTTGCGAATGGCTTCGATGTGTTCGTACAAATCCATCCGGTATTCACCATGAAGGCTCTTCTTCAAGAAAAACTGAAACTCAACTAATCTATCTGAGATAAACGCGATTTTAAATTGCATATTTTACCCAGCTAACGATTTGTGGCAAATAGTATCGACAATAATTGACATTATTTTAGATAAAAAG
>NZ_JBSMDE010000137.1:0-6797 GCF_056497305.1 Caldithrix sp.
TTTAACTTTTGGGAAAGCTTAGTAAGAATGCAGCACAAGAATTTTCGCATCCCGCTGTGGCGGGATTAGAATACTTCCTTCAAAACTTATAATCCCGCTTAGCGGGATGCGAAAATTTTTATGCAGTGTGAAGAAACAAAACCGTTGAATTGTTGAATTGTTGAATTGTTGATTGGTTGAATGGTTGAATAAGCATCGGGCCGCCATTGGTCATAAATGGGGTACGTGTAAGAAATCCCCAATACATGTTAAAATTTCACACACAAGCCTTCCCCCTCTCCCATATTTTTATTCTGGGTGAGGGGGATCGTGGGGGTGAGGGCTAATTCGTGAAATAACTTCTACTGTTGGAGGGAAAGCGTTAAGAGTGTAAGAGTTAAAGGGTTAATAGGCACTGACCTGTCATTTTTTAACGAAGTTTTTTGGTTGCGGCTTTACTGCCTTAGATCTTTTGAGGGAAGTATTCTAATTTTTATTACCGCAAAATAAAAAAGGAAAGAGTTCAATAGGAATATTTTGCAAAAAAGGGGGATAAAGACAAAATATGAAAAAATTTTCATATTCTTGCAATTGAAATGTTTGTTGATTATTATTTTAGCCGAAATCCTAGGGGGAAGGGCGTTCATTGATGTTTTATATTTTAAACGACGAACTATTTTGTTCTTTAGCTTTATTAGACATTTATATCCATCCTTCACATAAAATGTTTCATCAAAACGTTAAGGGGGGAAAATGTCTAAAATACCAACTTTTAGGGAACATCTGGAAGCTACTCATGGGTTAAGCCGCCGAGATTTTTTGCGATTTTGCAGTTATGCGGCAGCGCTTATCGGGCTTGATGCCACAGGAATTCCAAAGGTTGTTCACGCCTTTGAAAAAAATCCCAGGCCTCCGGTTATATGGTTGCATTTTCAGGAATGTACCTGTTGCAGTGAATCATTTATCAGGTCCTCCCATCCTCTGGTAGGTGATCTGATCCTGAATCAAATCTCGCTGGATTACACCGAGACGCTCCAGGCTGCTGCCGGCGAAGCTGCTGAAAAAGCCATGCACGATACGATGAAGAAATACCATGGCAAGTATTTCTTATTAGTCGAAGGTTCCGTGCCAACCAGCGATGATGGCGTGTATTGCATGATTGCTGGTCGTACGGCGCTGGATATTTTGCAGGAAGCTGCCGAAGGAGCCGCTGCTGTGATTGCCTGGGGCAGTTGTGCTTCCAATGGATGTATTCAAAGTTCGAAACCCAATCCCACCAGCGCTACGCCCATTGACAAGCTGCTTGATCGACCGGTTATTAAAGTTCCAGGTTGTCCGCCCATTGCCGATGTGATGACGGCCATTGTAACGCATATTCTGGTGTTTGGCAATATCCCTGAACTGGATGGACAGGGTCGGCCCAAAGAGTTTTATTCCCGACGTGTACACGATACCTGTTACCGAAGGCCCTATTACGATGCTGGTTTGTTTGTAGAACGCTGGGATGACGAAAAGGCAAAAAAAGGCTATTGCCTGTACAAAATGGGCTGTCGTGGTCCGGTCACCTACAATGCTTGCGCTGTTACAAAATGGAATGCCGGCACCAGTTATCCCATTCAATCCGGTCATGGATGTATTGGGTGCAGTGAGAACAACTTCTGGGATAATGGCCCATTCTATCGCCATCTGGCATCCTTCCCCGGTTTTGGTATTGAAACCACCGCTGACACCATCGGTACTGTAGTCGGCGCTGCTGCCGTTGCCGGCGTTGCGGCTCATGCCATTACCACCAATATTCGCAAGAGGAAACTAATCAAAGAGAATGTGGAAGAGTCCGTCAATTCCAAAAAAGAAGGGGAGGGTAAGTAATTATGGCACGTTTAGTAGTTGATCCCATCACCAGGATCGAAGGACATTTGCGCATTGAAGCGGTGGTCGAAAATGGCGTCATTAAAGAAGCTTACAGCTCCGGCACCATGGTTCGTGGATTCGAAATCATTTTAAAAGGCCGTGATCCACGGGATGCCTGGGCTTTTACAGAACGAGCCTGCGGCGTGTGCACCACGGTACATGCTCTGGCCAGCGTGCGAACAGTGGAAGATGCTCTGAAAATTAAAGTGCCCTTCAATGCGGAATTGATCCGTAATTTAATGTTTTGCGCCCAGATGGTGCAGGATCACGTCATCCATTTCTATCATTTACACGCCCTGGACTGGGTAGATGTGGTTAGCGCTCTGAAAGCCGATCCAAAAGACACTTCGGCTATTGCCAAAAGTATTTCCAGTTGGCCCAGGAGTTCGCCCAGATACTTTAAGGAAGTTCAGGATCGGTTGAAAGCCTTTGTAGAAAGCGGGCAACTGGGCATCTTTGCCAATGGATACTGGGGACATCCGGCTTATAAGCTTCCGCCTGCCGTGAATTTGCTGGCAGTGGCCCATTATCTCGAAATGCTGGAATGGCAAAAAGAGCTGGTCAAAATCCACACCATTTTTGGCGGTAAAAATCCTCATCCCAACTATCTGGTTGGTGGAGCGCCATGTTCGATTAATTTGAACGAAGTGAATGCCATCAATACCGAGCGTCTGAATTTTGTAGGAAAATTGATTGATGATGCCATCGAAATTGTGGAGAAGGTCTATCTGCCTGATTTACTGGCTGTAGCCGGCTTCTACAAGGAGTGGGCCAAATATGGCGGCGGTCTAAAGAACTACATGGCCTATGGTGATTTACCGACCAGAAGTTACTGGGAACCGGACTCTTTCAAATTTCCACGTGGCATCGTATTGGATCGTAATCTGGAAGAAGTGGTTCCGGTTGATCCGACGGACAAAGAGGGCATCAGGGAATACATTGCGCATTCCTGGTATCAATATTCTGTAGGCGATCAGGAGGGATTGCATCCCTGGGATGGCGAAACAGTACTTAATTTTACCGGTCCTAAACCTCCTTTTAAAGAATTGAATGTGGACGGCAAATATTCCTGGCTTAAAACGCCGCGCTGGAAAGGAAAACCAATGGAAGTTGGACCTCTGGCGCGCATGGTGGTGGCCTATGCCAGCGGTAATAAAGAGGTGCAGGAATTGGTCAATGCCACGCTTAAAACGTTAGATGTACCGCCTACGGTTCTGTTTTCGACTTTGGGACGAACGGCAGCCCGTGGACTGGAAACCAAGCTGGTGGTTCACTGGATGAAAGACTTTTACAATGCGTTGATTGCTAACATTAAGAACGGCGATACCAAAACCTTTAACGATGCCAAATGGGATCCCAAAACCTGGCCCACAGAAGCTCAGGGCGTAGGAATGACCGAAGCCCCGCGCGGTGCGCTGGCCCACTGGATTCGAATTAAGGACGAAAAAATCGACAATTACCAGATGGTTGTGCCCAGCACCTGGAATGCTTCGCCCAGAGATCCTCAGAATCAGCGTTCGGCTTATGAAGAATCTCTGATTGGCACCCCAGTAAAGGATCCAGAAAAACCCGTGGAAATTTTGCGCACCATTCACTCCTTTGATCCCTGCATTGCCTGTGCGGTTCATCTCTATGATCCCGACGGGAAATATGTCCGTCGCATTCAGATCATGTGAAAGGAGGCTGGCATGCAAGCAGTGAAAAAGACAAATGTCTACCGCAGAGTGTACGTGTGGGAATTTCCGGTCCGTCTTTACCATTGGGTAAACGCCATTTGTATTGTGGTTCTGGCCATTAGCGGTTATCTGATTGGAAAACCCATTGCCATAGAATACAGCAATGAAGCCTACCAACAATACTGGTTTGGTACTATCCGATTCCTCCATTTTGTGGCTGCGTTCATATTTTTCTTTAATTTTTTAGTACGCATTTACTGGGGATTGGTGGGCAACCATTACGCAGACTGGCGAAATTTTATTCCTTTGAAAAAAGCCCAATGGAAAGAAATCATTGAAGTTCTGAAAGTGGATATCTTGCAAAGGGATGTCTCCGGCAAGATCAGCGTGGGACACAATGCCCTGGCCGGATTGATTTATTTTCTGAGCTTTTTGGTATTTCTATTCCAGGCATTTACTGGATTTGCTCTGTATTCCAGTATGAGTTCTTCCTTTTTACCCAAATTGTTTAGCTGGGTAGTGCCGCTCATGGGCGGAGATTTTGCCGTTCGCCAGTGGCACCATATGTTCATGTGGTTCTTTATTATATTTGCCATCATTCATGTCTATCTGGTATTTTATCACGACTATGTTGAAGGGCGGGGCACTACTTCTTCTATGGTAGGAGGCTGGAAATTTGAAAAGGAAGAAGACCTCTAAACTGTTAATCCTGGGCATTGGTAATGTGTTAATGGGCGATGAAGGCGTTGGCGCTTTTGTCGCCCAATTTTTAGAAAAGCAGAATATGCCTGCCGGCGTGACGGTGCTGGATGGGGGGACCGGTGGGTTCCATCTTTTGGAAGAATTTCAGAGCGCCGATTCTGTCATCCTGATTGACGCTACGATTAATGGTCATCCGCCAGGCACCTGGCAACGGTTGCAGCCTCAATATTCTTCCGATTACCCACCCACATTAACGGCGCACGACATCGGTCTGAAAGATATGCTGGATGCCGCCCAACTTCTGGGTAAAATGCCAGATGTAGTATTGTACGCTATCTCCGTCCCTTCGTTAAACGCTGTAAAGTTTGGACTGAGTCCGGAGATTGAATCCATTATTCCTGTAATCAGCGATGAAATTCTGAGGGAGGTGCACAACTTGTTAAGTTCAGATTCTTAAATATTGCCTTTAGAAAAATTAATTTCCGTATGCTGGATGATCTGTGCTAAGCTACTGAATCCAGTTTTTAATCGTATGGGAGCTTTACAAAAGGAGCGTGCATTTTTTCTTATAGTAAAATAAATTAAGCGGTACAAAAGATTTTCATCATTAAAAATTACATTGATTTGACTTTATTAAATTCTGAATTTTATATTCTTAACAGCATTCCATTTGAACTATTTAATGCCATAAATTATCTCGAGTGCAATTTACCTCATCCAGACTATCCTTTTACTGAGATTGACGTGGCGGAGCTGTATGGAGTTGGTAGCTGGGAATTTGTCGGAGCGCAGCGAAGATGCCGGTTTATTGAGAGAATTGGGAACATTTTAATCGTCCAGGGGGCTGTGTACATTAATTAAATTGGTTTTGGCGATGTGTGTGTAAATCATTGTCGTTTGTAAATTTTTATGGCCTAACAATTCTTGTACGGTGCGTATATCGTGGCCGTTTTCTAAAAGATGGGTGGCAAAACTGTGGCGCAGGGAGTGGATGGAGGCCGGTTTATTGATATTACATTTTTTTAAGGCGGCTTTAAATGCTTTTTGTAAAGTAGCAGGATGAACGTGGTGCCTGCGGACCTGCGTTGTTCTAGGATCGACCGAAAGAGAACATGAGGGAAAGACCCAGAACCATTTCCATTCTGTACTTGCATTTGGATATTTTTGGGCCAGTGCATGAGGCAGTTCGACACCTGCTAAGTTTCGTTTTCGATCTTGCTGATAAATTTTTTTAACTTCTTGCAAATGATCTTCTAATTCTTTTTTGACTGACTGAGCCAGAAGCGTTTTGCGATCTTTATCGCCTTTACCAGCATGGACCAAGATAATATTATTTTGGAAATCAATATCTTTAATTCTCAGACGTAAACACTCGTTAAGACGCAGGCCACCACCGTAAATAATTTTAGCCATCAAGCTGATTTGAGGTGGCAGGAATTGAAGAATTTGTAAGATTTCCTGGCGTGAAAGGACTACAGGGAGCCGTTTTTTGGGCGTTGCCCGCACAGCGTTAATGGAGTTTTCCGGCTCTTTGTTTAGGCCATATCTAAAGAAGAAGATTAAGGCATTTAAAGCCTGATTTTGAGTAGAAGGAGCCACCTTTTTATCCACTGCCAGATGGCTGAGAAAAAGTTGCAGATCATTTTCTGTTAGTTTGGCAGGATTTTTTTCTTGCATGAAAAATTTGAATTCGCGGATCCATTTCAGATAAGATTTTTCGGTACTGTAAGAACGTTGTTTTAATCTAAGATTTTGAATGGTTAACTGGATGGTTTTGTCCCATAAATCAGTTGCAGGTTGAATTTTTGTATTCTTTTGATGGCGGGATTGTTGCAGGAAGAATTGATAGTGACGCAGGGCAGCCTGTGCCTGTTTGATTTGCCAGTCGGGATGATTGACGCTAAGCCTTTTCAAAAAGGTATTGGTTTGATTTTGAGAAAGTTCAGCATTCATTTTTAATTTAAGAAAATTGTAGGCTGAGTTGACCCAATGGATATAAAAAGGGATGTATTTATCGGGAATATGCGCCACATTTTTAAGATAGAATTCGAAGCTTTCCATCTTATATTGCTTCCAGATAACATTGATAATAGTTATATTTTAAAGAAAAATGAGAAAAAATCCAAAAGAATTTTTGATTTTTTGAATTTGATTTGTTAGCTTTTATAAAAAGATAGATTCCAATTAATAATTACATAGAATAAAGATAATTGATAATGTTGTGCGATCGTAGCGCTCTTTTGAATAGCAGTTCCAGAAAACTGAAAGGAAATGCCCTGTAAAAAATAATATAAAACCACTTCATTTTCCCGGTTTGCAAAATTGTTGGAAAGATGAAGGGAAGCTAAATTTTGATCCATCGAAAAAAATAAAATAACCAATTCAATTTACTCCTTGACATGAATGTGAATTTTTCTTAAATGGTTTACATTGGAGAAGCGGAGCAAAAGGATTTGTTTTTCTCATTGAAGTAGCATGCTTGTTTGTAAGAGTAAGGACTTGTCTGGAATTTGAAAAGTA
Organism: Caldithrix sp.; assembly: GCF_056497305.1. Lineage (NCBI taxonomy): Bacteria > Pseudomonadati > Calditrichota > Calditrichia > Calditrichales > Calditrichaceae > Caldithrix > Caldithrix sp. The sequence continues at coordinate 6,789 of NZ_JBSMDE010000137.1, forward strand.
AAAATTAAA
>NZ_JBSMDE010000138.1:0-31438 GCF_056497305.1 Caldithrix sp.
TGCGAAGGGGCAACTTATGCCCAGGCGGTGAGGAACCGTGCCGGCATGTCATTCTGAGAATCCCTTACATTGGCAGACCATTCGAAAGAGCAATGTAACTCGTGCTTCAATCCGCGACTTTGTGAGGCGAAGCATTTATGGCGAGCTTTTGTTTTAAAACCCATCCTCCCGCCCCCCTTCCCTTTAATAAAAGAAGGGAAGGGGGCGGCGGGTTAGAATACTTCCTTCAAAAGATCTAATCCCGCCACAGCGGGATAGAAGTTTTGAAGGAAGTATTCTAATCTTACAAAAACCCTGTTGTTGAACAACCTTTCTTTCCCCTTCATTCGGTCGTGGCTTTACTGACCAGCCCAATTCCGGCAAAGATAATGACCATACCTACGATAAGTTGCCACGAAATTTGCTCCGCCTTAATGAGCCACCCCCAGAACAGAGCCATGGGCGGGGTTACAAAAGTGATTAAGGACATTAGCACTGCCGAGGTAGTTTTTAACAACCAGAAGTAGAGGACAAAAGCCAGGGCCGTTCCCAGTAAGCCCAGATAAAGCAAAGAGAGCAGGGCTTTCAAATCAAATTGGGCGCTTGGTCCGGGCTCTAAGAACAGGTGCAGGGCATACAAAGTCAACGAAGCATAGAGGATGGGAAAGGTGTTCAGGGTCACCGGATGAAAACGTGCCCGCGCTTTTTTGCCAACAATGGTCCCTAAAGCAGAAAAGGCCGGGCTGATTAACACAGCAATCATGCCGTAAATGCCGTAGGGATGGCTTATTTTCAACTGATCATGAAAGATAATCACCACGCCCAGAAAACCGGTTAAAATACCCAGCATCTTCTTTAGAGTTATTTTTTCTGAGGGCAGCAGCTTGATCGAAAAAAGCGCCACATAAAAAGGCATTACGGAAAACAGAACAGAGGCCAGACCGGAGTTGATGTACTGTTCGCCCCAATAAACCAGGGCATACCCACCAGTAAAATTGATCAGGCTGAACCACAAAAAAAAGAGATGAGTCTTTAAATCTCTTGGGACCGGTCGGTTCATTTTGAGCGAATAAAGAAACAGAGGTACAAAAGCAATAAAAAAACGCCAGCCAGCCGATAAAAAGGGCGGTAGCGACTCCAGTCCGATTTTGATGGCCAGCCAGGTTGAACTCCATATCAATGAGAGCAGGGCAACGACAAGAAAGACAATTCCTTTGTTTGTTTTCACCGTTACTAAATCCTTTTAAAGTTAACCAGGCCGAAAATACACAAATTGCTAAATCAAATCAAAACAATCCATTTCGCTTTTGAGTTAAAAAATTCCTTTTCCGGTCATCGCTTTTTATAAAGAATACCTTAAACCATGGCGTTTTCCAGACCCGAATCCCGTACAAAAATGCAAGACGAATTGACCCGTTCTGGAGCCTGGCGCATAAAATCGAAGGGCAAGGTCTGAGCCAGCCCAAAGATATTGATATCGGCGTTGGGCGCTTTACCCATGGCCTCTTTAAATTCGCCCTCTAACACGTAGAATTCAGTCATGGAGGGTAAGCGTGCGCGGTCGGAAAGGCGCTCTAAGAACTGATGGAGACCCTGTTTTTTAGAAGCATCCGCAGTGGCGGTGATCAGATTGAGTCTTCCACCCCAATTGAGTTGTAGCTGCAGGGAGATCAAAATGGCTAAATGCCAGTTCGGGCTCTGGTCGCGGAGCCATAAGTTAATGTTTTGTTGCATGCCAAAGGCGACCCGCTGGTGTTGCCGTAAAATGAGCAGACCCAATTGATGATCGCGGGCGTAGGCGCTCAGTGTTTCAATAATTTGATCTTTGGCCGGTTTATTACCCAAGGTTAAAAAAAGCGTGTTTGGTCGCATGGAATAGGCCTTCAGAGTCTGAATGACCAGCAGGGCGCCGTGTAAAAAATCATTGTCCTGGATGGCTGTGGTGTGTACCAGCACCTGTTCCCTGGTAAATGGCTCGAATAATTTTTTTAATTCACGCTCTGTCTCCTGTACTTTTTCAGCGGTTACCGTAAAAGCGAACACACTGCCTGCAGGATTGACCACATTTTTAATAAATAAAAGCGATCCAGACCAGACCCGGGGATCATCAATGGGGATGAGCAGATCGGGCTTCCAGGAGACCTGGTGTCGCGGAAAACGTTGTGCAATTTGTGCGGCTTTTTCGGCCAGCATTAAAAACATTCCACCGCGGATGTCGCCCCACTCAGCGCGTAGTCCCCGCTTTCCCAGCCAAATGTAGAGTACCACAATGGTTGTGATGGCCACGGCGCTAAATAGCGGATTAATCAAAAACATGACAAACAGGCTGCCTATTGCGCCAATGAAGGGAACAAAGGACGGTACTTTAAAAGTTGGCCGGAAACTGATGATGCGCATCTTTTGTTGAATGAAGACCACAAAATTAATCATGCCGTAAGTAATTAAAAAGAACATGGTAATTAATGAAGCCAGCGCATTTAAATTCCCCAATAGCAGGGCCAATTCAACCAGAATGGCCGTAAAAATGAAGGCGTTTAACGGTTCGTGAGCGGCTGTTTTTCGGGCAAAAAATTTAGAGAAAGGAATAGTTTTGTGTTCGGCCAGGGCCTGTAAAATGCGCGGAGCTCCTAAAAAACTGCCCAGCGCCGAAGAAAAGGTAGCGGCCAAAATACCCATTAACACCAGCCAGCCCCAGCGGGCATGATCGACCATGACCATTTGATTGGTGCGTAATTCTTCTACAGGGATGTGGCGGGCAGCGGTGTAGGTCAGAGCCAGATAAACCAGCATGGTTACCCCGATGGCGCTCAAAGTACCCAGAGGAATGGCTTTGCGTGGCTCCTTCAGATCGCCGGAAAGATTGGCTCCGGCCATAATTCCTGTTGCCGCCGGAAAAAAAATGGAGAAGACATACCAGAAATTACCGTCTTCAAATTTGCCAAGTAAAGGGATGGACGATTGAGCCGGACTGGGCGTGTTGAAAAACGATAAAAGCGACAGGCCAATAATGCCTAAAATGACATATTGCGTTTTAATGGCAAAATGCGTGCTGATAGAAATAATAATCAACAGCACAATCCAGATTATAGTAGAAATGAGAAGCGGATTGTGTGAAGGGAAAATGCGCAGCCAGCCCTCGGTAAAACCAACAATGTACAGAGCCACTGAAAGCATCTGGGAAATGTAAAAAGGAATGCCGATGCTACCGCCTGCTTCCAGACCCAGCGATTTGGAGATGATGGAATAGGCGCCGCCCGCTCCAATTTTGATGTTGGTGGTAATGGACGACATGGAGAGGGCCGTACAGGTTGTAATGGTTTTGGAAAGTAAAATGATCAGAACGGCTCCCAACAAACCAGCATTACCAACCACCCACCCCAGGCGTAAATACATGATAACGCCCAGGATGGTCAACACATCCGGCGTAAATACCCCTCCAAACAGGCCTAATTTTTTAGGTCGTTTGTTGTGCATGGCACTTACTCTGGCGAAGAGGCGCTCTAATTGTGTTTTAAAATCCAAAGACTTTCTCCCGCTATTCTACTTTTTTGCCCCCAAAACGGGCGATTAAAACAAGCAGCACGAATCCAAGCACTAAACTGACCCAGGGGCTGATGCCATAGCCAATCAGCAAATAACCAGCTATTAACGAAATCAGGGCCGCTATGAAGGCATAGGGCAATTGGGTGCGGACATGATCCACATGATCGGCACCACTGGCCATGGAAGACATGATGGTCGTGTCCGAAATTGGAGAACAGTGATCGCCAAAGGTGGCTCCGGCCAGGATGGAGGCAATAGAACTCAAAAAGATATGATTTTGCAGCAGAGGGCTGATCTCCGCATCCAGCCTGGGCAGCTGGTGGGCCATGGGAATGACAATGGGGATTAAAATGGCCATGGTACCCCAGGAAGTACCGGTAGAAAGGGCAATCACCCCGGCAGTGATAAAGGCGATGACCGGAATGAGATGCGGAGAAAGAAAGTCCCCGGTCAAAAAGATGACGTATTGAGCAGTTTGTAAATCGGTACAGATGTTGCCAATGGACCAGGCCAATGTTAAAATAATGGCTGCCATAACCATGGCTTTTACGCCTCCCACCCAGGCCTGCAAAGCCTGTTCTAAATTCAACAGGCGTTGGGCCATAGCCAGAATAATGGCCACCAGGCCGCCGGAAAAAGAGGCCCACATGAGCACAGAAAAGGAATCGGCGTTTCCGACCACCACGCTAATATAACGCAATCCAGACAATCCTTCAAAAATCAAGCCTGCCTTTTGGGCATTTTGATAGCCCGTAAACCACAACCCTAACAGGGTAGCCAAAATGACCACGCTAACTGGAATAAAAGCGTTGTACCAGCGCAATGGCAAACCAGGAAGAGGATTCAATTCCGAATTGTCAAGATCTGCCAGAGGCACTGCCCCAGGACGCAACACGGCTCCTTCCTGTACGCAGCGCTTCTCCGCTTTGTACATGGAAAATAAATCCCGATTGCTGATTGCAATCAAAAAGCCAAACATTAAAGTAAAAATGGGGTAAAAATTGTAGGGAATGGTTTTAATAAAGGTGATGTAAGGATTAAGTTGTAATCCTATGACCTGAAAAGAATCATTCATCAAGCTAAGCTGGTAGCCGATCCAGGTAGAAATGATAGCCATGGTGGCCACCGGAGCCGCTGTTGAATCGACCAGGTAAGAGAGTTTTTCGCGGCTGATCTTCAATCGATCGGTCAGAGGACGCATGGTATTGCCCACGATTAACGTATTGGCATAATCATCAAAAAAGATCAGAACGCCCATTAACCAGGTGGCCAGCTGGCCTCTCTGGCGGTTCGAAGCAATGCGCGTCAGGCTTTTAACGATGCCCATGGTACCCCCGGATCGGGAAATGACGCCGACCATTCCTCCCAGGGCCAGGCTAAAAATTAAAATGGCCATGCGTTCGGGATTGGCCGGAGCTTTACCAACGTATTCGGTTAAGGTGTTTAAAAAGCCGACAAACGGATTGTAATCGAACAAAAAGGTAACGCCCAGCCAGGTGCCAAAAAATAAGGAAACGATCACCTGACGAAACATTAACGCCAGTACAATGGCCATCAGCGGTGGAAGAATGCTAAGCCAGTTTGGAATGACTGTTAATTCAGTTTGCCAGTTAAGCTGCGGAGCAACCAGCAGGTAGTGGCCGGCATCCGGAAAGCGAATTTGGGGCAGCAAAATCTTCTGTTGATGTGCGTCTCGTTTAACAATGAGGGCAATGCGCCCGTCAGCGGACTCTAGAAAAAATTGCGGAGTAACATTCGAATCCAGCGGCACCTGGTCCACAATCAGATCGTATTGCAGGCCTGAGAGATAAACGCGTTGTTGGTTTTCAAGCACAGGCTTCTGACCAAAGGCCGGCGCAATATTCAGTGCAAAAAGAACGATTACAAACCACAATCTTTGCATTTTCCTCCCGGAACACATGGTTCACCAATGCGCGTTCATGGGCTTTGCGCTTTTGCCGTTTTACAGACGAGCATTTTCATGTAAGCCCTAACACGCAACATATTAACTTGATTTGCAAATTTTGAGCCGTTAAATTGTTAATTTAAGGGGATAAAGAATATGATTCCAAGAATAATTAGCTGGGCATTGATTGGATTTTTATTTTTAAGTGCACAACCCGATCAGAGCGTGAGAAAATTAAAAACGCGCTATGGTTTTGAGGTCGATCGTTTAAAGCCCATTACTTATCAGCTTTTTGTACATCGCACAAGAGATTGGAAGCCCCTTATTTACCTGGCAGTGGACATCCAGAACGATCTATTACAGTTCGTAAAAACAGACGGCGGTTACCAGAGTCAATTCCGCATTAGTGTAGCTATTCGGGATGAGAAAGAAAACCTGACCAATAAAAACTCCTGGAACGAACAAACGCAAATAGCCGATTTTGAACGGACCAACTCCAAAACCGAATTCCAATACCGAATGTACACCCTGAATGTTTTCAGCAAAGATTGGAGCGGAAAACGATTTGGAAAGTTTCATCTGTTTCTGGAAATCAACGATCTTGTTTCCAAAAATATTTATTCCTTCAAAAAGCCATTTGAAATTGACAGTCTCGATAGACCCTGGTCCAGTACCGAAATTGCCTTTTTGAAAGATCGGGCGGACAGCGCCCATTTTCCTTTAATGGGCCGAGATCAGGTATTGCGATTTAATCATCCGGCCTGGATCTTTGTCCGCCTTAAAAACAAGGATCAACAGACCCTCACTTTCAACCTGCGTCTCTACCAGCAGGGCAAAAAAGGAAACACCCTGTTTAGGCAAAAATTCATCCGCCTGCAAAGTACGGATGGTATTTTTGATCTTCAGACCAGTTTGCCCATGGATTCGCTTGACGAAGGAAAGTATTTGCTGCGCCTGAGTTGCCAGCAATGGCAAAAAGAGAAGGCCTTCCAGGTGTTCTGGTTTGAAAAACCAACCTACCTCTATCGTTACGATCTGGCCATCCGGCCCATGAAGTTAATTCTGGATGAAAAGACATTTAAATATGCCAGAAGTTTAAGTTATGATGAGTTAGCGGAGTGGTTTAAATCATACTGGAAAAAACGCGATCCGACGCCCGGTACCGCCTACAATGAGTTGATGGCAGAATTTTTTAACCGCGTTCAGATTGCGAATAAAAGATATTCCAATCGGCACCGAGAAGGCTGGGAAACCGACCGTGGACGAATTTACATCCTGTACGGCCAGCCGCGGGAAATTGACGATCATCGATATGCTGCCGAAACCAAACCCTATCAAATTTGGGTCTATTCCGATAGTTTGCAATTTATGTTTGTCGATCGAGATGGAGATGGTGAATTTGAATTAGTCAATGAAGAAAAGTGAGGTTACAAATGGATTTTAATAAAATACGTGTTGCAGTGATTGGCGTGGGACATCTGGGAAGCATTCACGCCAATTTGTACAAACAGGTCCCGGAAGCTGAACTGGTGGGCGTCTATGATATTGACCAGGAAGTGTGTAACAGAGTAGCCGATTCCTTACAGGTTAAGGCATTTCAGAGCCTGAAGGAAATTTGGCCGGCGGTCGATGCCGTAAGCATTGTTACGCCCACAACCACGCATTTTGATCTGGCCATGGAGGCCCTGCAAAACCAGAAGCATGTGTTCATCGAAAAACCGGTTACAGACAAGGTGTTTCAGGCCTATGATTTAAAAAAATTCGCCCAACATCAGGGACTCAAAATTCAAATTGGCCATATTGAACGATTTAATCCGGCGGTACTGGCTTTACAAGACGTAAAGATCGATCCGCTCTTTATTGAAGCCCACCGCCTGGCAACTTTTAAACCCAGAGGAACCGATGTGGCCGTGGTGCTGGACTTAATGATTCACGACATCGATCTCATTTTGAAAATGGTAAAAAGCGAGCCTACGCGCATTAGCGCCAATGGCGTGGGCGTTGTGTCCAGTCATATCGATATTGCCAATGCGCGCATTGAATTTAAAAACGGTTGCGTAGCCAATCTGACAGCCAGTCGCATTTCTGCCAAAAAGATGCGTAAGATGCGTATTTTCCAGAAAGACGCTTACATTTCCATGGACTTTAATGAAGGCATTTCAGAAATTTTCTATCTGGAAGATGACCAGCACCCTATTTTTGAGAATGGTACCCTGGCATTGTCTTTAGGCGAAATTGATCTGGGAGAATTCAAAAAAGAGATTAAATACAACCGCCTTAAACGAGACCAGGTCAATCCTTTGCAGCAGGAGTTGATCAGTTTTATTGACGCGGTTAAAAATGACCTTGAACCGGTAGTCTCCATTCAGGACGGCATTAATGCCCTGAATCTGGCGCAAAAGGTGATGAAAGAGATCAATCGTCACCAGCATTACCTCAGCCAACAAATGGGGGTAAAAATTCATCCTACGCCAGTGAAAAAAAAAGTGGATGAAGGGGTTGTTCAGAAAGAGAAATAAAAGGCTCAAACAGCACAAAAGGAAAGAGGACTAGAAATGAGTGACCTATTTGTGAACACACAGGCGATCCGAGAAAAAATTGTTGGTTGCCAACAAAAGGTTCCGACGCTTTCCGGAGAAATGAAACATTACATCAATTTTGACAATGCAGCCAGTACGCCCAGTTTAAAACCGGTTCTGGAAGCCATTAACCAGTTCATGCCCTGGTATTCCAGTATTCATCGCGGAGCAGGATTTAAATCTCAGCTCAGTACCAGAGTGTATGATAAAACGCGGGAAATCGTTCTGGAATATTGTAAAGGGCAACCGGAATTTCATACGGTTGTTTATGGGAAAAATACCACAGAATTGGTTAACAAAGTGGCCCGACGACTGATTACTCGTGATGACGAGGTGGTTTTTAGCACGCGCATGGAGCACCATTCCAATGATCTGCCCTGGCGCTACAACCAGAACGCTGTTTTTATTGAAGTGGACGAGCAGGGAAGGCTGGATTTAAACGACCTGGAAAAAAAACTACGCGCCTTCAGTGGTCGAGTAAAATTGGTGGCCATGACTGGCGCATCTAACGTAACGGGCTATTTAAACCCGATTTACCAGGTAGCTGAAATGGCGCATCAGCATGGCGCCCAACTGCTGGTTGACGCGGCCCAGCTGGCTCCGCACCGTCCGTTAGACATCAAAAAACAGGACGATGAGCAACATATCGATTTCCTGATTTTTTCTGCACATAAGATTTACGCCCCGTTTGGCCAGGGGGCCCTGATCGCCGATATTGACTTTTTAAAACAGGGCATGCCCGACCAGGTTGGCGGCGGTGTCATCGATATTGTGGATAACGAATATGTACACTGGACCGCTCCCCCGGAAAAAGATGAAGCCGGTACGCCCAATGTGGTGGGGGCGTTGGCTCTGGCCAGGGCATTGCAGGTGTTTAAAGAGATCGGTATGGAAAATATTGTGGAGCATGAAAAACAACTAACGCGTTACGCTCTGCAAAAAATGAAAACCGTACCCGATCTGACCATTTACGGCTCGGATGATGAAAACGATGTGGAAAACCGTCTGGGCGTGATCACCTTTAACCTGAACGGCTTTCATCATGGGCTGGTGGCTGCCATTCTTACCTATGAATATGCGATTGGCGTGCGGAATGGCTGTTTTTGCGCCCATCCGTACCTGAAACGCCTGCTGAAAATCAGCCCTGAAGAAAACAAAGCTTTTGAGGAACGCCTGATGCAGGGAGATCGCAGCAACATCCCCGGCGCTATCCGCATGAGTTTTGGCATGTACAATACCCCGCAGGAGGTAGATCGGTTTATCGAAGCGCTGCAAGAGATCTCCGGCAATCAATATTCCGGAACGTACCGCCAAAATAAAGCGACCGGAGAGTTCCACCCGCAAAATTTTCGTTTTCAATTTAATGGCTACTTTGAACTGTAGTGTAAAAAGGTGGCTGGCAGAATGACGGAAAAATTTTATTATCAGGCTCCCTACACGCAAAAGTTGGTGGTCACCCTCGTCGATGTGCGCCAAAAAGAGGGGGAATTCTGGCTTTTAACGGACAAGACTCTCTTTTACCCCGGAGGCGGAGGGCAATTGCCCGACAGAGGAACAATTGAAAAGCACACGGTCAGCGATGTCCGGGAAAAAAATGGCAAAATCTGGCACAAGGTGGAGGGCGAGGCCCTGAACTTTGATATTGGGCAGAAGCTGGTCATGGAGCTGGATTGGGCTTACCGCTATTACCAAATGCAGCAGCACAGCGGGCAGCATCTGCTTTCTGCGGTTCTGCACCGGGCCGGATGGTCCACGGTTTCGGTGCATCTGGGGGAATCGTACACGCTAATTGAGGTGGAAGGCCGCCTTCCGGAAATGTCTGAATTAAAGATAATTGAAACAGAAGCGCAGCACTGGATTGCCCGGGCCAGACCCGTTTTAACGCACTGGCTTACACCCCAGGAGCTGGAGCGTTTCCCTTTAAGGCGCCCGCCTAAAGCCTTTGATAATATCCGCGTAATTGAAATTAAAGACCTGGATTTTTCGGCCTGCGGGGGCCTCCATGTGCAGAATACAGCGGAGATCGGTCTGATTAAGATTCTTGCCAGCGAAAAGATCAGAGGCCGGGCCAGAATAAAAGCTTTGATCGGCGAACGGGCATTTAACTATATGGAAGAACTGCACCAGACCAACCTGCTTCTCAGGGAAAAGTTGAATACAGATCATACGCAATTTAATGAGCGCATTGTACAGTTACAGGAAGAATTAAGCTACTTAAAACGTTTAAAAAAGTTTTACGAACCCTTTTTTGTGGAGGTCAAGGCCAGGGAGATGGCCGAACAGTCAGGCGACATTGTAGTCGTAAAGCTGGAAGAGGGAGAGCAGCAAGATGCGGCGGCCATCGCCAAAACATTGAGCGAGGATTTCCTAAAAGTGGCCTTCATTCAATTTGACCGGAGGTTTTTCCTGACATCGCCTTCGACCCGGCAGTTTGACACCATTAAATTCCTCAAAGAAAAGGCCGAAAGTTTGGAATTAAAAGGTGGCGGCCCACAGGGCTTTTGTCAGGGGATTATGAAACGGAATAATTTAAAACAGATTGCAGAAACGATTCATTCCATGATCAGCCAAAATGAGAAAGGAGAAGTAACAAATGAGCGGCATTAAAGGTATTGTTTTGCTTGGTCGTCTGAATTTTGTAGAAGAAAAATATGGGAAAGAGGGATTAAAAGATTTTCTGGATAAATTAAATGTGAATAAAGAGAGCCCGTTGTTTCAGCCGGTTATCATTTCCAAAGATTACCCTGAAAATCTGCTGACCGATCTGGATCGCGTTCTTTTAGAACACTATTTCAACAATGATCTGCAAAAATTTTACGATTTAGGAGTCTGGCATGCCCAGCATTTAATGTCAACCTATTTTCAGATATACATTGATGAAAAAAATCCAGGCGGTTTTTTAAATCAGATGACTCACCTGCGGCCCTACCTGATAGGACTGGGAGAGGTAAACGTCAGTGAAATTGAACCAACGGAGTATTATCTGCTCATCAATTACGGACAGGAGTATCCGGAATCGGTTCGCTTGAGTGAATTGGGCTTTATTGAAGAAGGTCTGCGTATGTGTGGGGCCAGGGATGTGAAATCAACCATTGAAGAAAAGGATGAGCTTTCTGTTGAATACAAATTTACCTGGAAATAATTCATGGAACCGGTAACGGTGATCAATGGAGACGTTAAGGCGTCTCGCAAGATGAAGCAAATGGAGCGCTACGAGTGGCAATTGTTCCTGAAATCGACGTTTGTGCAACTGAATGAACAGTATGCCGAGCTGTTCGAGGCGCCATTCATGATAACCAAAGGGGACGAGTTCCAGGGCGTAGTGCGCCAGATGGTAGATATTAACAAGATTATCTGCAAAATTGAGCAATTGATCTACCCTCTGCAGGTCCGTTTTGGCGTGGGTTACGGAATTATTCACAAAATGGGTAGCAAAATCCCCATCGAAATGGATGGTCCGGCCTTTCATCGGGCTGCGGAGGCTCTGGGGATAGCCAAACAGAAAAAGCGTTTTGTCTGGTTTTCTACACAAGACCCGGCATTTGATTTAGCTGCCAACACCATTTACCTGCTTATTTTTGCCATTAAATCTAAATGGAGCAAAAATAGTTTTACGCGTTACTGGAAATACAAAGAGATGGGCACCTATGAAAAAGTGGCCAATAGCGAAGGGGTTAGCCCGCAGGCGGTTTGGGACACCCTGCATCATGCGCGGGCCATTGAAGTGATCGAGGCAGAGAGCATGATCGAAGAGATGCTTAGACAAAGAGATGAAGAACGACAGGCCGCCCTCAGGAACGGTAAACCTGGTCCATCTTTTTAATAGTAAAAACTAACAACAACAATCCCGCGAGAATCAGCACCGGATTTACATGCCCCCGCCAGGTATAAAAGGGAATGATCTTTAACGGATCCAAATTTACAAATAACACGCCGATAAAATTGTACACACCGTGAATGATGATGGTGGGGAAAATAGAGTCGGTTCGCCAGGCCACATAGCCAATCAACACGCCTAAGACAAAAATCTGAATGGCCCAGTAAGGATTTTGATGAACCAGAGTCCAGGCGATGGAAGTTAAAACGACGGCTCTGGTTACATCGCCTTTTTGTTCTAAGGCCACCTGAAGAAAACCGCGGAACAAAAATTCTTCGGCTACTGCGGCAATCAAAACGGCACCTAACAGAATTTGCACCCATTCTGAACTACTCTGCGCCTGTAAAGGTTTTAACATCTGGCTCAACCATTCCGGCTCTTGCACAAGCATCTGAACCAGCCGATCTAGTTCGTCTCCCACAAGGGTTAATCCCACACCGTAAAGAATGCTCAGGTACAAAATGGAAGGGGGCACTTTTTTTAATCGGAAAACACGCGCCATTTCAAATTGGCGGAACCGGGCGTAGAGCAAGGGGATCAGCAAAAATACAAGCCCTCCAAAAATGTAGATCATTCTGGAGTTTTCGATCAGTTCAATGGGTTCTTTGGCGCCGGAAAGCGCGCCGACCACAATGACCATTACAATCAAAGAGAAAAACGAAGCCAGAACAACAATCAGGGCTTCCACAGGTTCAGGAAATGGTTTGGTTTGCTGCGGTTCGTTCATGGTTTTTCCTTTCCGGAAGTAAGCTTCTGTTCTGCCAAGGCAAAATGGTACAAAAAGACAGTGGCGGCCATGGCCAGATTCAAAGACTCGCCCCGTCCGAAACGGGGAATTGTCAGCTGGAGATCGTTTAATGTTAAAACATCTTCGGAAAGTCCGTGCGCTTCCGACCCAAGGGCCAGAATGACTTTTTGTTTTGGATCAGGGTAAAATTGTGTGAGTTGTTCACCGCCCTGGACGGCACTGGCCAGTAGATGGTAACCTTTTGTCTTTTTCATTGTTTTCAGGTCGTCGGGCAAGATGCCTTCGTAAATAGCAAGATGGGCAATGCTTCCCGCGCTGGCCCGCACTGTTTTGGGGGCATAGGGATCAACCGAGTCCGGGCTTAACAAAACCGAAGTCCATCCAAACCAGGCCGCGCTGCGCAATAGGGTACCTAAATTCCCCGGATCGTTCACCCGTTCCAGATACAGGAGTCGTGCTGGTAAATTCTCTATGCGTAAGCGGAGCTGCGGACGCCGGACAATAAGGGCAATACCCTGGGGCGTCTTTTCTTCCACAACCTGCTTAAAATCCTGTTCGCTCAAAGTTAAAATTTCCGAACAATCCATCTGTGGGAGTTCATTCATCAGGCCTTGATGGCTTTCAGAAATTAATACCGATTTTACTTGAAGGTGTTGAGAAGATAAGGCTTCCTGCACGGCGCGCAAACCGCTGATTAAATACAGACCAGACTGCAGGCGATATTTTTTTTGTTTTAATTGCCGAATGTTTTTCAGCTTGTTTTTGCTTATTTTTTGCAACATTATTCGCGACTATCTGTTAACAACAAACTCTCTTTGGAATATTTACGCCAGATGTCTTCTCTGGCCACCATTCCCAAATAGCGCATATTTTGAGTGGAATCGACCACCGGCAGGAGATCGGAATCGTCGATTTCCATTTTTTGCAGGGCTTCTTCCAGGGTGCTGTCCTGTTCCAGAACAAAGATGTTCTCGCTCATGATGTCAATGGCTAAAAGCAATGGCGCGATGTCCTTGTCAAAAAGAACCGGTCGTATTTCGCGTAGAGAGATGGTACCCACCACCCGATTTTGCTTGTCTAACACCGGAATCGTGTTGTAATGGGTTTTCATGAAGATGCTCAGCACTTCTTCAAAAGGGGTGTATTCGTAAACCACAGGCACTTCGGTGGTAATCAAATCGGTAATGCGATGCCCCCTTAAAATGTCGAGGTTCTTTCCAGCTTCGGTACGATGGGAAAAAAGAGAAATTTTCATGGTGTAAATGGATTCTCTTTCTAACGCACGGGCTACAATGACAGAGGTTACGGTACCAAGCATTAAAGGCAAAATGATGTTGTAATCGCCGGTAATTTCAAAGATCATTAACAGGGCAGTGAGAGGGGCGTGAATGGTTCCGGAAACAATGACGCCCATACCAACCAGAGCATAGGCGCCCGGAGGCGCGGTAATCCCGGGAAAGAGCCGGTTGACAACAGAGCCGAACAAAGCGCCAAACATGGCTCCAATGAACAGAGAGGGCGTAAAGAGACCGCCGGTTCCGCCGGAACCCAGGGTAAAAGAGGTGGCCAGAATTTTGGCAATAATCAAAATTGCGATGATGGAAATTTCGGTGTAGCCCATTAGCGCAGTGTGCGTAGCCGAATCGTCAAAACCGTAAAGTTCAGGAAATTTGTAGGCAATGATTCCGGTCAGCAAACCGCCAATGGCTGGTTTTACCCAGGAAGGTAAGGCCATTTTTTCTTCGAAGACATCTTCGATACCGTAGAGCATTTTGATGAACACTACCGCTAAAACGCCTCCCAGCAGCCCCATCAACAGGTACAGAGGATATTCTGCCGGGTTTTGCAAGGTGTATTGCGGAACATTGAACAGAGGACTGGAACCCACCAGAGAGCGGGCAAGGGTAGTAGAAATCACCGAGGAAATAACAATGGGAGAAAAAACGCCCAGGCTGTAATCGCCTAAAATGATTTCAATGGCAAACAGCACGCCGGCCACCGGGGCGTTGAACACTGCGGCCAGACCGCCGGCAGCCCCACAGCCCACCAGGATTTTGAGGCGCCGTTGCGAAACATGAAACAGCTGCCCAATGCTGGAACCAATGGCTGCCCCGATTTGCACAATGGGTCCTTCTTTGCCGGCGGAGCCACCGGAACCAATGGTTAAACCTGAATTGATGGAGGTTAAAAATGTTACCCGCTTACGAATGTAGCCGCCTTTATTGGCCACCGCGTCCATGACGCTGGGGATACCGTGGCCTTTTACCTCCGGCGAAAACTTGTAAGCAATGATGCCCACCATCAGCCCGCCAATGGCCGGGTAAAAAATGCGTAAAAAGTTGGAGGTGGAATCCGTGAACAGGGTCAGGCCAATGTGTTCAAATAGGACGAAATGCACGCCATTGACAATGATGTTGAGCAGATAGGCGCCAAAACCGGTGAAGATGCCCACAAGGGCAGCCAGCCCCATCAGGTACAAATCGGTCGGAGCGTTTAACTTGTACAAAAAGCGCAAACTTTTGATTTGCCAGCGTCGAAAAATTCTTTGCCAACCCTCTCTGGTACTGATCGTTTGTTTGTCTAATTCCGTCATTGGTCCATGAATTCCTGCTAACCTTCTGCGACCTTTTGTTTTAAAAAGGAAATGATGTCAGAAAAGGGAACCTGAAGCTGTTCTCCTTTGTCCATCAATTTAACGCTGAATTGTTGCTCTTTTAGTTCATATTCGCCCAGCAAGAGTACAAATTGGCATCGCTGACGATTGGCCTCCCGCATCTGAGCTTTAATACTACGCCCCAGGTAGTCCATTTCAGCTGAAAATCCGGCCTCCCTGAGCCGTTTTATCCATGCTGGCGATTGATTCCTGGCCTCTTCGCCCAAAGCCACGACAAACACATCGAGTCGGGGCCATGTTCCCAACACAATGCCTTCCTGTTCCATGGCAATTAAAAGGCGTTCCATGCCAGCAGCAAATCCAACGGCCGGTGTGTCCGGGCCCTCCAATTCCTTCGCCAACAGATCGTAACGCCCGCCACCACAAATCGCGTTTTGGGCTCCTAACGTTTCGCTGGTAATTTCAAATACCGTGCGGGTGTAGTAATCTAACCCGCGTACAAGGTAAGGGTCTTCTGAAAAAGGAATGTGTAAAACAGTTAACGTTTCTTTTACTTTTGTGTAGTGATTGGCACAGTCCTGGCACAGATGTTCGTTCAATTTTGGCGCATTCTGATTCAATTGTTGACAGGTTTCATTTTTACAGTCCAGAACGCGCAAAGGATTTTCGTCGTAGCGCCGCTGGCAATCCTCGCAATATTGGTCCAATCGGGGACGAATATATTCTTTTAGCGTCTTTTTGTAAGGCTCGCGGCAGGTGGGATCCCCCACAGAATTGATGCGCAGGTAGATTTTTTTTAATCCGATTTTTTGAAAGATGGTCATGGCCAGATCGATAATTTCCACATCCGCAAGCGGGTCGGTTGTGCCCAGGGTTTCCGCTCCAAACTGGTGAAATTGTCGCAATCGACCGGCCTGGGGATTCTCCTGACGAAAGAGGGGTGCGATGTAAAAAATTTTGTTCAACGGAGCGCGGGCGTAAAGCTTGTTTTCGATGTAAGCGCGCATGATGGGCGCAGTCATTTCTGGCTTTAAAGTTAACTGTTTTTTGCCGCGGTCTAAAAAGGTGTACATCTCCTTAGAGACGATATCGGTTAACTGACCGATACCGCGGGCAAAAAGTTGAGTTTGCTCGAATATCGGCGTGCGCATTTCATGAAAATTGTAAAGAACCATGGTCTTGCGGATCAGGTCTTCCAGGGCCTTCCATTGCGCGCTCATTTCCGGTAAAATGTCCTGCGTCCCTTTAATGCGTTTTATCATTTCTGAAACATTCTCCATCCATTGGTTACGGTCATCTCAAATTTGAGCCCTAAAGATAATACAAAATTACAGATTACACAACTTTAGAGCTGCAAAGTGGGGGAATTCTTTCCCGTGTGGTTTTTAAGCGTATTATTCAGGATCCAGGACAAAGAACAGTTGCTGTTTCTGGCCGCCCTGAATGGTGAGTTGTTTTTGAACGGATTTAAAGCCTTTATGTTGCAATCGCAGTAGATATTCGCCAGCGGTTAGCGAATCCAGATGGAGTGGCGTTTGGCCCATCAGGCTGTCGTTTAAAGCAAGGGTGGCTCCAGAAGGTTCTGAGTAAACGGTTAGTTCGGCCAATGATTGTTTTTTAAGATCGGGTAACTGAACACGTGTTTTACGGGCCGGATGAACGGAAAAGAAGATATTGATGAGCTCATCATTCTGTAAATTTTGCAACACCAGATGATGTGGCCCCCCTATGATGTTATTGATTTTAATGGGATGATGATCGGTAATGATCGGCCGACGATGATCCAGTACAAATTGGTACTTACCCGCTGGAACGCTTATTTCAAAATGCCCCAGATGTTGTTGCTTTAAATAGTTGGGAAGAACGTAAAAACTACCCAATGTTAAAAACAGGATGAACAGTTGCGCCAGACGCCACTTAATGCGTGAATGGCTTTTAACAAAATCGTGAATGATGGTTTGTGTGCTGGTCGCTCTGTTTTTGTCCAGACGATTCAAAAAACGGGTCAATATTTTTTTTCTCTTACTGCGGATTTGCCAGGGGAGAACGCGCTCCAGATCGTTAATTAATTCAGTGGCCGACTGATAGCGCCTATTAGGATTGTGTTGCAAACATTTTTTTATGATGCGCCGCAGCTTGACAGGTATGGTAGGATTAATACGTTCCGGAGGAAGATATTTGCCTCTTACTATTTTGTTTAAAACTTCACTCTGGTTGGTACCTTCAAAGGGTTTTAAGCCAGTCACCATTTCATAGAGCAGGACGCCAAGGGAAAACAGATCGCTCTTTTGGGTTAGCGTGTCGCCATTGGCCTGTTCAGGCGACATGTAGGCCGGCGTCCCGACAATCATCCCTGTAAGTGTAAGACGCGTAGAGAGATCGTCCCGCGCAATGCCAAAATCAATAATTTTAACATTGCCGTCGTAAGAGATCAGAATATTGGACGGTTTGATATCGCGATGGATGATATTGCGTGTGTGCGTGTATTCCAGGCCGCGGGCCACGCCCAGGGCAATCAGCATGGCAATGTGCGCCGGAAAGGGAGCCAGATGCTCAATAATCGTTTGCAAATCTTCGCCATCAACATGTTCCATTACCAGATAGTAATTACGGTTTGCGTAGATGAAATCATAGATGGCAACTAAATTTTCATGATGAAATGAGGCGCTCAGTAAGGCTTCTTTTTTAAAACGCTTGATGATTTCACGGTTGGGGTCTTTAAGCTTTTTTATGACCACGGAACGTTTGAGGGAAGGTTGTAGGGCTTTGTAAATATAGGCCATGCCCCCTTCGCCGATCTTTTCGACGATTTTGTAGGTGCCAATATATTCTGCTTGTGCTGCCATGAAATTAGTTCTGATTATACTTTAAAATTGATGAATCCCTTTTACAAAGTCCAACGGCAGGCTCATAAAAATACCGTTACCCGGTTCATCAAAATTGCCTATCATGCGCTCCAGGCTTTTAACCATCGGTTCGATTTTGTCATCCTCTACCGCGGTCAAAATGGTTTTGTTCCCCGGCCGACTCTCCTGAAGCAGATTCTGAAATCCTGCGAAAATGGGGATGTCGTGAGCCAGAATGCGCCCCATGCCCACACTGTCGATGACCGTAGCGCCGGAAATACCCAATTCCACAAAGGTTTCTAAAACTTCATTTAAAAATTCTTCTTTATTTAAAACAAAGATCACTAATTTCATGTTGATTCACAAAGAAAGTTATTCTAAATCAAAGTAATAACTTTCTTCCTCTTTCAATAATTCATGCGCTTCTTGAGCCGTGGTGCATTCCATAAGCTGGTCACGCAGTTCTTCGTTGCTCATCAGGCGGGAAATTCTGCTCAGTAATTTGATGTGCAGGCTGGGGTTGTTTTCCGGACCGATTAGCAGAAAGATGATATGAACCTTCTTCTTGTCTATGGCTTCAAAATCCACGCCTTTAGGATGAATACCAAGAGCCACTGAGAAGTTGGGGCAGGAACTGTGTTTGCAATGGGGAATGGCAATGCCGTTTCCAACACCGGTGGTCATCAGTTTTTCGCGCTCTAAAATGGCCTCGTACGCTTGGTCGGCATCAGCAATTAATCCTTCTTTGTCAATGACTTCTATTAAAGCCTTAATACATTCGTCACGCGTGTTACATTTCAGCGGAATTAAAATGTGTTGTTCCGTTAGTAAATCGGTAAGTTGCATTTTACCTCCTTATTCTTAATTTGTAGTAATTTATGGAAATTATTCATTGATGCCAAAAGAATTGTTGGCCAAAAACCGCTATTCTTTGTTAAAAGGAAGGGGACAATTGGATCTCAAGCTGAAAAAATTGTGCTGCTTTTTGTGGATAGAGGAGTATGCTCAGAAATGGTTTTGCGCAGGGAGGGCAAATTGTTTGCTCCATTGATTGCAAAAACCGTCGGGTTCTGCCCAAGCGGATTTTCAACGCGAAAAGCTTTTCCCCGGTTTGGATTGACCCGATCTCTATCAGCCATCGAAGGTAAAAAAAACGGCTGCCCGGGTAATCCGGAACAACCGTTTTCCATGTTTTTAGCAATGGTCTTTACTTTTATTGACTGGCCTTTAACATCCAGATAGCTTTTTCCAGCCACTCCACATTACCGTCTGCAAGATTGGCTGTAGCCGTGTCCTCGAGTTGAGCGCCAGCTGCGGAAATTTCCCTGAAATCTTTCAGAAGAAGCGTAAAATCTTCTAATAGACCATCAATCACCTGTTCGGTGGTAAATTCCGTCTGACTATTTTCTTTCAAGGTCGCTGATTCCAGATATTGTTTCATGGTGACCAGAGGCTTTTGGCCTAATTGCAAAATACGTTCGGCAATGGCATCGTATTGTTCGGCCACATAGTTGTAATAACCTTCTGTTGCTTCATGAATGGCAAAAAATTGTTTGCCTTTGATGTTCCAGTGGTAGTTGTGTAGTTTTACGTACAAAACCTGTAAGTTGGACAAAGTCCGTTGTAGGTTGGAAATTAAGGTTTCCTGTTTCATGAATATTCTCCTGTATTTGTTCATTAATTCTGTTTTTACATTTAACAAGGTTCACTTGCTCAGACTACATCATTCGTCAAAATTCCGGCGCAACAATCAATTCCGCTTCGTGTCGGAGAGAAGGAGCAGCGATTTAAAAACCGCCGCTATCCATACTCTCCAAATAGGTTTCGGTCGAATGAAAGTGTTTACCACCAGGCGATGTCAAAGCGATCAAGATTCATCACCTTGTTCCAGGCCTTTACAAAGTCCTGTACAAATTTTTGCTGATTGTCATCCTGCGCATAAAATTCAGACACAGCTCTTAATTGGGCATTAGAACCAAAAACCAGGTCAACGCGCGTACCGCTCCATTTGAGCTTGCCGCTTGCTCTGTCGTATCCCTCAAAGGTGTCTGGCGACACGGCTTTCCACTCCACCCCCATGTCGAGTAAGTTGACAAAAAAGTCGTTGCTGAGCGTCCCCGGGCGACTGGTAAACACACCGTGTTTGGAGTTTGCGTAATTGGCTCCCAGGGCACGCATTCCTGCGACGAGAACCGTCATTTCCGGCGCGGTTAAGGTTAATAATTGGGCCTGATCTAACAACGCTTCTTCGGCTCGAATTTGATAACCGGATTTGACGTAATTGCGAAATCCATCGGCCAGAGGTTCCAGGTAGGCAAAGGATTCGACATCGGTTTGTTCCTGTGTAGCATCGGTGCGTCCCGGAGTAAAAGGTACCTGGACCTGGAATCCGGCACGTTTTGCTGCTTCTTCAATGGCGGCCACTCCACCCAACACAATCAGATCGGCCAGTGAAACACGCTTATTACCGGTTTGGGCTTTGTTAAACTGCGTCTGGATGTTTTCTAAAATGTTCAAAACTTTGGTCAGTTGCTGCGGTTGGTTAACCGGCCAATCTTTTTGTGGAGCCAGACGGATGCGTGCGCCATTGGCACCGCCCCGTTTGTCAGAAGCGCGGAAGGTAGCGGCCGATGACCAGGCCGTGTAAACCAGCTGAGAAATGGTCAATCCTGAAGAGAGCAATTGTCTTTTTAACTCAGCAATGTCCGACTCATCGATTAATTCGTGATCTACAGGAGGCAAAGGATCCTGCCAGATCAGGTCTTCATCCGGAACTTCCGGGCCGAGGTAACGCGACCTGGGCCCCATGTCACGATGCGTAAGTTTAAACCAAGCTCGCGCAAAAGCATCGGCAAAGGCAGCCGGGTCCTCTAAAAAATGCCGGGAAATTTTTTCGTATTCCGGATCCATGCGAAGCGCCAGGTCGGTGGTCAGCATAAAGGGTTTGTGCTTTTTTTGGGGATCAAATGGGTCAGGCACAAGATCCTGGGGTTCGGGATTGACCGCTACCCATTGCCAGGCCCCGGCAGGACTTTTTTCCAGATTCCAGTCGTATTTGAATAAAAGCTCTAAAAAGCTATTGTCCCATTTGGTAGGCGTAGGGGTCCAGGTTCCTTCCAGACCACTGGTAATGGTATCCGAACCTTTGCCGTTTCCATAGCTGTTTTTCCAGCCCAGGCCCTGTTCTTCCAGAGGGGCAGCTTCCGGCTCTGGCCCCAGATGACTGGTGGGGGCAGCGCCATGGGCTTTGCCAAAAGTATGGCCGCCGGCAATGAGAGCTACGGTTTCTTCATCGTTCATGGCCATGCGTCGGAAGCTCTCGCGGATATGTTTGGCTGCTTCCAGAACATTGGGTTCACCGCCTGGCCCTTCCGGGTTGACATAGATTAACCCCATATGATCGGCGGCCAGAGGTTTTTCTAACTCTCCGTGAGGGTGGCGCTCATCGGCCAGCCATTCCGATTCGGGCCCCCAGTAAATATCTTCCTGCGGCTCCCAAACATCCACGCGACCGCCGCCAAAACCAAAGGTTTTAAAGCCCATTAATTCCAGTGCGCAATTGCCGGCCAAAATCATCAGATCGGCCCAGGAAATTTTATTCCCGTACTTTTTCTTAATCGGCCAGAGTAAGCGACGCGCTTTGTCCAGATTGATGTTGTCGGGCCAACTATTGAGCGGAGCCAACCGTTGACCGCCAGATGAAGCGCCTCCCCGTCCATCAAACACGCGATAGGTGCCGGCGCTGTGCCAGGCCATACGAATGAACAATGGGCCGTAATTACCGAAATCAGCCGGCCACCATTCCTGAGAGTTGGTCATCAGAGCGTAGAGATCGTTCTTAAGTGCCTTATAATCCAATTTGCTGAATGCCTCTGCATAGTTGTAGTCCTTTTCCAGTGGGGTACTGATGTCCGGATTTTGATGCAATATTCTGAGATTCAACTGGTTGGGCCACCATTTGCGTGTCAAATCTCCGCCAGCGGTAGTGTGCGGGTAGCTTCGATGCCTGGTTTCATGATTTTTTTGATTTTTCATGACGAATCCTCCAAAATAATTTTTAAACAATAATTATTATTATATAACAAACAAAAAAATTTCTTATTCCCGTTTTTGCAAACAATCGGAACAAATTACATTAAAATGGACACTAAATCCTAAAAGTTTGTTTGTGCTGGCAATTTCTTCCGGAACGTGAATTTGATTTAATGTTTCATCAAACACATCAATTACTTTTTTACATTGAACGCAGACAAGGTGATGGTGCGGTCTGGTTTCAGGATCGTAACGCACGGTATTGTGGATGGGCGTCACCACCGAAACAACCCCAATTTTTTCAAATGTTTCCAGGGTTTTGTAAACCGTAGCAAAGGAAATCGTGGGAAATTCTTCCTTTACCTTTTTGTAGATCGCTTCTGGGCTGGGGTGGCTATGGTCTTCTGAAATGGTTTTGAAGATGGCCAGCCTCTGCGGGGTAACGCTCAGGTGAGCTTCACGGCACTTTTTGATAAAGTCATTTATTTTTGTATGGTTCATTTTCCTGCCAATAATTAATAATTATTATTAGATAATAATACATTAATGCATATATTGCAAATTTATTTTTGATTTTTCCACAAGATTATGACGGTAAGGTAAAAATGAGCTTGAACAATTTTGTTTTTAAAAAGGATGGCCTAAGGTTTGTGCCACCGATCATTCTGAGTCCCGATTCAGCGTACTGAAAAATCTTGTAACTACTGTAAAAACAATCTTACTTTCGAGGTTTTTCCTGCTCAAATATTTTTAGAGCGGACTCATTTTTAAATTAGCAAAAACCGTTCTTTGGACAAAAGCAGCGTGGAAACATTATTTTTTCTTTTGCCCTTTGCCTGTTTTTAAACAAGGTTTTTAAGGAAAGGTTTAAGTTCCCTTTGATAGATATTGTCCCACACGTATTCCTTCATGACTTTTCGGAACCAGCGTGTTTGCTTTCCCTTTGAGATCAGGTCCATGATGGATTTAGCGATCTGCCGCGGCGGTTCATTCAATTGGAAGAACACGACATCGTCGCCGGCAATGGATCGGAATGAGGGAATGTCAGAGCAGACAACGGGCAATTTGATCATCCCGGCTTCTAATAGTGGAATGCCAAATCCTTCGATTTTGCTGGGCAAAAACAATAAGTCCGAAATCAGGTACAGGTCACGGATGGTGACGCGGCTGGCCGGTAATTTTCTTCCGTCTTTAAAGGTGTAATCGGCTACCATAATTAAATCTTCCAAAACGCTTTTTTCACCTGCCAGACGAAGCAACTTGTTGTGATATTGTACGGTTTTGCGTTCATGAGGATCGTAAGCGCCGGTTAAAAGCAGCTTGGCATTTATGCCCATCTCATGTAATGCGTGAAGCACTTCAATGGAGAGTTCAATATTTTTTCGGGGATGCAGACGGGATGGTTGTACCAGAATCAGGTCTGCATGAAAGAGATTTTGCTCATAAATCAGGCGTACGGTATGGCGGTCCAGTCTAAAAAAGCGGATGGGATCGATGCCATTGGGTATTACTTTGATGTCGTCATCTGCGGCCTGGTAGAGCTTTTTAAATTCTTGCGCCCGACTTTGAGAAATGGTCACATAATGAATGTTGGGATTATACGTTTTCAAAATTTGGAATGGTTTGCTGTCCAGTTCTTGTGGATATTTGTTGTAAAAAAAGGGGGAGTCATGGTTCCAGTTCACCACAGCAATTTTCCGCTCATTGGCCAGTGCGTGCAGGGCGTAGGTCAATGGTAAGTTGTAGGGCATGGAAAGCACATTGTGGGCAATCAATACGTCAAAATCGATCAACGATTCTTCTAACTGTTTTCGAATTTTCTGAGCGGTGGCCTGGAGCCTGGCCTGGTTTTCGGCTGCCTTTTTTTGCAGCTTTTTAATCTCCTTGTGCTGTGAGGAGTAGAGGGGATTGATTTCAAAGTCAATACCATTTTCAAAATGATCGCCCATGCCTGCCAGCACTTTTACAGGATGATGGAAACGGTGGAACAATGAAGCCTGCTGACGAATGATCTCTTCGACGCCGCCGACCACAGGTGGGCAGGAATAATGTAAAATGGCAATGTTAATGGTCATTGGTTTTTACCTCAGGGTTTGAAGGTGTTTATCAGGTAAAGTAGCTTCTCTTCGGCTACTTCGTATGAGAAGTATTTTTTAGCCAGTTCATAATTTTTTAGAACCATGGTTTCACGGTAGGACTCATCCTTTAAAACGCGCTTAATTTTGGTGATGGCCTTTTTGGTGGCAAAGCCTTCGATGGTAATCACATTGAAGCCGCGGGGTTCAATGTCGACCCGGTAAATGGAGTAGCGATTTACGACAATCGGTTTCATGTAATAAATGGCTTCTAAAAAGGCATTACCGAACCCTTCGTAGCCGCTGGGATAGGTAACTAAATCGGCGCAACGATAGACATCTTCAATGGTGTACTTTTTCCCACTGCGCCCGTGGTTATCGCCAATCAGGTGGTCGATCAACATCAGGCGGATTTTGTGTTTTTCCGCATATTCCATGATGCGTTCGTAATATTCACCGCCTTCGTCTCCGGCAGAATGGGAAATGATCAACACCGGATTTTTTAAATTCAGATAACTGACGATTTCGATGGATCGTTCGATCCATTTGCGGGGGACAATTCGTGTAGGCTGCAAAATGAAAGGATCATCCGGGCCCAGTCCTACAATTTCGCGTAGTTTACAATTTTTGTGTTTTTTTAAAACGGGCTCTTCTTCAAAATTAAGCACATTAGGAATAATTGTGTTGCTTATTCCTACCCGATAGCTTAGTTCTTTAGATGCCAGCGAATTGATTACCACATGCCGGATATTGGGGTGATCCGGGGGGAAAGCCATATTCAGATAATCCTGGCAGGCATTGACCAGGAAACGGTCGCGTTCCCAGTAAAAATCGTGGTGATGAGCGATGGTCGGAATACCGGTTTCATTTATGAATTCGGTCAGAGCCAGGCCCAGGGAAATGTTCATGGGGATGGTCAGAGCGTTTTCCGGTATGAGCAGGTCAATGTCGTACTTTCGGATAAAGCGGTACAGTTCGACCTTTAATTTATCCTTAATTTCATGAATTAGCCTGGTAATTTCTGCCGAACGGGTCCGTGCTCCAAAAATAGCCTGATTAATTTTTTGAATTTTAGGGTGATCAAAAAATGCTTCTTCAACGGTAAACGAGCGCGATTTTGGCGTGGAAAGCTCTCCGGCAAAGAAGAAACAGTCGAAGCGGTTTCTCTCTAAAATCTCTACCCATTTCTGGATTTCCAGCGAAACCCCATCTGTACCGGCAATGCGTGTAGAAATAAAGCCAATATTTTTAATCGGTCTGCTCAACATGGCTTCGACTCCTCAGGCTCTGGACCTATCATGGTACCAATTTATTCGGCAATTATTTTCTGGACTTCAGGCCAAAATTCTTCACGAATACGTTTCCATTCCATTTTGAACCAGGGCGTAAATTGTTGTGGATGAAGGGCCATCTCTTTTTCCAACTCTTCCGGAGTTACGTAACGGATGGCGGCGATTTCTGTAGGATTGACCCCAGGCAGTTCGTCACTCTTTCCCACATAAACCGAACACAATTCATTTTCTGAACCTTTGTCATCAAAGCGGGCATGGTATTGAAATTTAAATAAGAACTTAAGAGGGGCGGTTAAACCCAGCTCTTCCTGCAAGCGGCGTTGGGTAGCCTGTTCATACGTTTCCCCTTTGCGCGGATGGCTGCAGCAGGTATTGGACCAATACAGGCCCCATAGCCGTTTTTGTTCGCTGCGCTGCTGTAAAAGCAGTTCTCCTTTGCTGTTAAACAAAAAGATGGAAAAGGCCCGATGCAGTAATCCGTTTCCATTGTGGCAAATCTCTTTGGTCTGGTAACCGAGCACATTATCATTCTCATCCACCAAGATCAATTTTTCATCATCAAACGAAACAATTTGATCCTTCACTTCAAATTTCCCCCTCTTATTTCAGGTCCGTAATGTAGGCCCGGTAGCCACTGTTGCGGATGGCTGTAGCTACTTTTTCTGCGTTATCCGGGCACAGGGCAATCACAGCGCCACCTCCGCCTCCGCCGGTTAATTTAGCACCCAGGGCCCCGTGATTGCGTGCGATTTCAACCAATTCCTCGATTTCACGTCCGGAAACCTGCAGGGCATTGAGCAGCCCCTGATTAATGTTCATGAGTTGTCCCAAATGTTCCAGATTGTATTTTTCGATGGCCTTAACTGCTTCCAGCACCAATTTGTTGATTTCGTTAAAAATGTGGTTGTAAAGGCGCTTATTGTTTTCCCAGGCCTGACGAACACGAGCTACCATTCGGGCCGTTAAGCTTTCGGTCCAGGTAAGGCCAATCACAATGCGAATCGGTTGGGGGACATGCAGCTCCTGAATTTTAGGCGGATTTCCTTTCTGGTACAGGAGAAATTTACCGTAGGTGGCCAGGGTATTGTCAATACCCGAAGCGGTTCCGTGAACAATCTGTTCCGATTTAAAGGCCAGTTGTGAAATTTCTTCCTGGGTCAGATTGATTTTAAACCGTTCGGCCAGGGCGCGAATGATGGCCACAGCCAGCGAAGCGGATCCTCCCAGCCCCATGGCTCTTGGGACATAGGGGAAGACTTCAATTTTCATGTTTTCTTTGTCCAGCCCCAATTCGTGTAAAATCAGACTCAAGGACTTAAAAATGGAATACCGATACTCTTTTCCCTTTTGCAGACGTTCTTCCACCCCCCAACGCGAAATAATCAAATGAATGCCCTCCTGGTCACTATCGGAAACCAGAGCCTGCATGGCCAGGGGAATGGGAGCGGCAATCGCATGGGAGCCGTAAACGACCGCATGCTCGCCCAGTAAAATAACCTTCCCATGTCCGGTAGGAATTTTCTGCTTGGATGGCGCCAGGTACAATTCGGTTTTAAGTTTGTCTTCCTTTTTGGAAATTTCTTCAATAATTTCTTTGGCTTTCCAGACCTTTATTTCATTGGTCTCAATCAGCCGTTCAACCACGGTTTCGAAGATTTCCGGCGTGGCGCCGGCAGCCATGGCTACGCTGCGGGCATGCAGGCTCATGTGTCCGCGCTGAATGCCTTCGGTAGCCAGAGCGCGAATGGCTGAAAAATTCTGGGCCAGGCCAACGGCGGCCAGTACCTGGGCCAATTCAGAAGCCGATTGGACATTGAGTAGGTGCAAAGCAATGGCTACAGTAGGATTGCTCTCCAGGGGGCCGCCAACAATGCCCACGCGGATCGGCAACTCAATAGAACCCAGCAAATCTCCGTTTTCTGCTTTTTCCCAGCGTGTTAAAGAGGTGTAGCGTCCGGAACGGGCCGCGTAAGCGTGCGCCGCGGCTTCGATCGCCCGCCAATCGTTTCCTGTGGCAATTACCACCGGATCAATGCCGTTCATGATGCCTTTATTGTGCGTAGTTGCCCGATAGGGATCGGCTGCGGCAAATTCGTAAGCCAAAATAATACCGTCACGAACCTGTTCGCCGGAATAGCCCTTACCTTCGAGTAATTTAACCGGAATGCGGCATTGGGCGCGGGCAATCGAGCGGTCGGCAAGATTGGACAAAATACGCAGGAACACCTGTCCGCCGGTAATCTTCTCGATCAGCGAAGCCACCCCTTCACACATGCTGTTAACCAGGTTGGCGCCCATGGCATCACGCGTGTCGACCAGAAGGTGAACAATAACCATATCGCCGCGGTGGGAAGCTCCGGAAAGAATGCGCACTTCCAGATCCTGCGCACCGCCTCCACGGGCTACCATTTTGGGGTGCAAACTATTGGCCAGATTAATGATCTCTTCTTTGTTTTGTAAAATGGCCTGCCTGGCGACTGAAGGATTTTTTACATCCACAACCTGAATCTGACCGATTAAAATGGGTGCGCTGTACTGCGCCTTAAATCCTCCAGCTTTGCGAATGATTTTAGCCGCAGAACTGACAGCCGCTACAATAGAAGGTTCTTCGACGACCATGGGAATCACGTAATCCTTGTCGTTCACCAAAAAATTTAACCCCAGGCCCATGGGCAACCCGAACACGCCGATCACGTTTTCTATCATGCGATCGGATTCTTCGCTGCGCAGTAGGTGGTTGCCGTTTTTTAATTTAATGTATTCCTGTTCACTTATGAAGTTACGTTCGTACAGAATTTTCAAACGTTCCTGGATGCTTAATTTGTAAAAATTGGCAATGCGCGAATTTGGCATTTTTAATCCCTCGTGTTAATTTCGATGTTAAATCTAATTAAATTTTCAACAGATTAAAAGGATTTTTCTACTTGCACTCCGTGTTCATCGACCTGCACTTCAAGCGGGATGAAACCGTGCTGTCTGATCAAGACTAAGGCG
Source organism: Caldithrix sp. (assembly GCF_056497305.1). Taxonomy (NCBI): domain Bacteria; kingdom Pseudomonadati; phylum Calditrichota; class Calditrichia; order Calditrichales; family Calditrichaceae; genus Caldithrix; species Caldithrix sp. The sequence continues at coordinate 28,486 of NZ_JBSMDE010000138.1, forward strand.
TCATCCAATTTTTTGGGGTCAGCGGAAAAAATGAGCCCAATGTCTCCGCTTCCGGCCCCGGATGGTTTGTAGGCCACTCCTGCCTGCTGAGCAAGGCTGGCCAGTTTTTGATGCACTTCCGAAATGATGGGCATGGCGCTTTGTTCGCCCAGATTTTTTAAAGCCATGTAAAATGCACGAACCTGGTTTAAAAATAGTTCCACTTTCCCCTGTTCAAATGCCTGCAACCCTTTTTCAGAAATGGTTTTCAGTTGTTGCATAATTTGCCGGTAGGTTTGCGGTTGAGTCTGTTTAAGCTGTTTTACGCCGCCCACCAACCTGGTGGTGGATGCGCTTTTACCAGTAAATATGGGTTTAAAGTACAAACCGGGGCAGGCCCCCAAGCGCAACGGTAACTGAACATCCGCAGCCGCCGGATCGCGACGCACGTATTTTAAAAATCCCCCGAAATAACTGGCAGCGATGTCAATGCCGCTGCCCATCTTGCCCTGCGCATGGTGATGAGCCATCAGGGCCTGCAAAAAGGCCTGTTCGCGGTTGAGGTCGAGTTCTAAAGTGACAATCAAAGCTTGAACCAAAGCCACACAGAGGGCAGCGCTGGAGCCAAATCCTATTTTGCTATGAAATTCACGGGAATAAAAGGCTTCGGTATTGATTTCGATTCTCAAACCCCGGTTAAAATGGGAGGGAGCAATGCGCTGGTAAACATATTCCATAATTCCGGCAAACAAGTTCAGCTTCCGCAGGAGATGGGTGGAAAGTCGCGGGTCAAAGCGCACTTTACCGCCGGGCAGTATGATGAAGGGCAGTTCGTGTAAATGCAAAGAGGGAGCCGAGAAGAGAAATTCATTACCTGTAAGTTTTTCGATTTTTACTCTGGCCCGCACATTAACCGCACATACCAGAGCAGGCGTGTTTTCCAGCACAGCGTATTCGCCCAACAAGATCATTTTGCCCGGCGCGCTCACGGTAATCATGTTTCGTACTCCAGGATTTTTGCCGACGGACCGGGTGCGTTGCTGATCACTTTTTGAATTCCCTCAATGTTTTCCAGAAGATGACGAACCCGTTGTTCGTCCTGCGGTAAACAAAGCGCCTTAATTTGCGGTCCGGCGTCGATTGTAAAGTAGACCGCAGTACCCTGCTCCCGTAAGTAGCGAATGGCGTGCATGGCCTCAACGGTTGTGGCATTCCAGTAGATAATACCTGGATTGCTGCTCAGAGCCAGAGCGTGCATTTTTAGACAGCTGTGTTCCGCCAGATTTCCGAGATGTTCAAAATCTTTCTTCAGGATGGCCTGACGCATGGCCTGTAAATCTGCTGGCTGAGACTGGATCCAGGCCGAATAGTAAGGCGATGTTTTTTTGCTGAGATTCATGCCCTTTGTGGAAGAAATTTTTTTCGGGACACTGGAGGTAATACCTATGAGTAATCGAATGTCCCAATAATCGGCCGGGGCGATCATTTCTGCGAAGGCATCGCTACCATCTTTTTGCTGTCCGACGTGCATCTCGACAAAGCCGCCAAAAATAGAGCGGGCCGCAGAGCCAGAGCCCTGTCGCGCTAAAACAGAGAGTTCCCTGGGACTAAGTTCCAGATTCAGCGCCTTTGCAGCGGCCAGGGTTAGGGCCGCAAAGCCCGAGGCCGAAGAGGCCAGTCCCGCCGATGTTGGAAAATTGTTTTTAGATTTAATGTGGGCTTTCCAATTGAGCCCTGCCTTTTCCCGAAACAGATCGAGAAATTTTGAAGTGCGTTGTAATTCCTGTTCGCTACAGGAAGTCTCCCCCAGAAGGAGCGCGTCTTCTTTAAATGCTGGACTCCATTCAATTTCCGTTTCACTCCACAAGGCGTCCAGGGTTAAGGAAATCGAACCCACCGCCGGAAGATTTAGGCGCTCATCTCTTTTACCCCAATATTTAATCAGGGCAATGTTAGCATGTGCTCTGGATTTAGCTTTCATAGGTTTCCTTTGAATTAATAATAGTTAAATTTAAAAAAAATAGAACCAATTTGCGAATCGGTTGTTTGGCCTGGCTTAGATTCGCATTAGCAGGAATCAAGAAGTTTTGACAATTTCAGATTTTTATTACATCTTTGCACAGAAAATTATTTAAAACGGAAATTAAGAGTGGAGAAATTTTGATGAAAATTTTAGTTGCCACAGGAAATCCACATAAACTGAACGAAATACAGCAGATATTGAAAGAACTTCCGGTACAATTGATCTCTATTGACCAGTTACCTAAAAAAATTGAGGTAGAAGAAAACGGGCGTACTTTTGCAGAAAACGCACAATTGAAAGCCGAAGCCTATTTTGCCCTGAGTGGTTTGCCAACGTTAGCGGATGACTCAGGTCTGGAAGTACCGGCCTTAAACAATGAGCCAGGGGTACAATCTGCGCGTTTTGCCGGAGAAGATAGTGATTATCTGAAAAACAATTTATTGCTTCTGGAGCGCATGAAAAATCTGCAGGGCGCCGACAGAAAAGCCCGTTTTAGATGCGTGGTTTGTTTTAAAAATCATGAAGGGATGTGGTTTTTTGAAGGAAGAACCGAAGGAGAAATTATTGAAGACTTTCGCGGTAAAAGCGGTTTTGGCTACGATCCGCTGTTCCATATTCCGGAGTTAGGAAAGACGTATGCCCAGTTTTCTGCCGATGAAAAGAATAAGATTAGCCATCGGGGCCTGGCGTTAAAGAAGTTTAAAGACTTTTTAAAAAGTTATTTGAAAAAACTTGACAACAAAGATGAATGATCTTAAATTTGTGAGCTCTAAATTATTTTAGAGAGCAACGAAAAGACCCATCGGGGCGTAGCGCAGTCTGGCAGCGCACCTGCCTTGGGAGCAGGGGGTCGGAGGTTCAAATCCTCTCGCCCCGACTTCGTTGCGCCCTTAGCTCAGTTGGATAGAGCAACTGCCTTCTAAGCAGTGGGTCGGAGGTTCGAATCCTCCA
>NZ_JBSMDE010000139.1:0-3716 GCF_056497305.1 Caldithrix sp.
TAAAGGGAAGGGGGAGCAAATTGTGCCGCTTTGCTGAGTCCTAGCCTTACATGTCAATAAATTTTATTTTTTTCTAAATCTTTGTGCTCTTTGCGGTTGATGTTGGTTGCGGCTCCGCTGCCTTGGAATGCTTTCCTTAAGAGGTCTATCCTAACCTGGCTGGATGTGTTTTTTTGATGCTGATTTAGGACAGAGATGTATTGTTGTTAAAATTTAAAAGTCACAAAACACACCTGTAATCCAAATATTTTTTAAAGATTGAAGGCCACCTGGCCGAAAATTTTGAATTCCATTATGTAATCGTTCAATAAACGGTTGGTTAAATTAAAACTCTTGCGGCTCATTTTTGCTGAACTGGGAAATCCATTATGATGAAAATTTTAATCATACGGCCTGACAAGACGACCAAAGCCTTGATCACTAAAATCGCTACACAAGAAAAATTCAAATTAGTAGAATCTGATTCGTGTGCTGGTTCAATTCAGCTGGCTAAAAGATCACATTTGGCCCTGCTTATTGTAAACCATTTTGATCAACCGGATGACGAGCTAATCCATCTTAAAGGAATAAAACGGGAAAGTCCTGAAACTCAGATAATACTACTTGCCAATCCGGTTCAAGAGCGAACCAAGCCCCATTCTTTTTACGACAATTTTGATTTTGTTGTACCGTCAGGCAATCCCATCCTTTTAAAGCACGTTGTGTTCAAGGCTATCAAGTTCTGGCAGATGGTTATTCAGCATGAGACACTAAAAGCAGAGAATTTACATTTTCAACAACAGTTAGAAGAATTTTTAAATTTACGTTCCAAAACACAAAAACAGAGCGAAGCCTCGTTCCGCTTAATGTTCGAAAACAATCCTATGCCTATGATCATATTCGAGAGAAATAGTGGTGATATTATTACCGCCAATCACGCGGCTTCTTTGTTGTATGGCTATGCATTTCAGGATCTTATTACGCTTTCGGTGCAGGATCTCACACGTCAGCCATACACTGTACTCTGTCCAACGCTAGAGCCCAATGATGTCTCAATCGTTCAGCAAAGCAAAGAACAAATCCATTTTCGGAGGGATGGTCACCCCATTTTTGTTGAAGTGCTCAGCCATCATCTGACCTACAAAGGCCGTGAAGCCTGTTATTTGATGATTAAAGACATCAGCGATCAAAAAAAAATTTTAGAAGCCTTAATCACATCCGAAAAAAAATTTCGTACCCTTTATAAACATCTCACTCAGGGTGTGTTCAATTTGACCCCAGACGGGAAAATTTTCATGTTTAATCAGGCTGCAAAGGAAATCATGGGGTTTGCTAAAAATAAAAAGTCTTTTTCTTTGAATGACTTTAAACAAATTAAATTTTATGACACAAAAGGTAAACGACTCGCTTTTGATTCACTACCTCCTTTTATTGCACTTCAAAATAAGGTACCCAGTTTAAATCATGTTTTTAAAATTAGATTACCCAATAATAAGAAGAGATGGATTATTTTAGACGCTATTCCACTAAGCGAAAGCAAAGAAGTAAAAGAAGTATTTGTCATTATTAACAACATTTCTTCGTTGAAAAAAGCCGAAAAACTGTTACGCTCCAGTGAAAAAAAATTGCGGGCCATATTTGATGCCCTTCCGGACCAATTAATCCTTTTCAAATTGGACGGCACCATTATCGATATAAAAGACGGTCAATTGCTCAATCAAGCGGAAGAGGAAATAAAAGGGAAATCAATCTTCGATCTGTTTTCTGAAACTGTTGCCCGCCGTTTTTACAATATGCTACATCTGACCCATCGCAGCGAAGAGATGCAAACGTTTGAATTTCAATGGCAGGTGAAAGGCAAACTACACCATTTTGAAGCGCGATTGAGTAAGAGTACAGAGCAACAGATACTCTGTTTGCTGCGCGATATTTCGGCAAGAAAAAAATATGAAATCGACCTTCAGAAGAGCGAAAATCGCTTCAGAATTTTATTAGAGTCAACATTCCAGGCCATCGTGTTAATCGATATGCATGGGAGGATCAATCTTGTCAATTCCAAAACGGAACAATTATTTGGTTATACCCGGGAAGAACTTCTGTTACAACCTGTAGAAATGCTGTTGCCTTTTAACATTCGAAATACCGATCATATCTTGAAACAGGTGCGATTACGGCCTCCCAAAGCAATCCTTCTGGAACGGCCTGTCGAGATGGTTGGCATGCGTAAGGATGGATCGGAATTTCCATTTGAAATTCAACTCACACACGTTGAGATGTTGGATGGCCTGTTCGTTCTTGGAGTCCTGTCAGATATCTCTCAGCGTAAAGAATTGGAAGCTCGCATCCGACGAATTGAAAAACTGGAGGCCATCGGCCAACTGGCCGGCGGGATTGCTCATGATTTTAATAATGTTTTAGCTGGAATTATTGGTCTGTCCGAATTGGCCCTGCGCAAACTGGACAAGGAAAGCCCGGTCAATGAAAATCTCAAACTGATCATTAACAAAGCAGAAAGCGCAGCCGATCTGGTGCGCAAGTTGCTCATGTTCAGTCGTCAGCAAAAAATCAGCAAACATAACGTAAACTTGAACAAAATTGTGCTCTCCAATAAAAAGCTACTTCAGCGCTATTTAGGTGAGGATATTCACCTGATCATAAATCTTCAGGACGATCTACATCTAATTCACAGCGATCCCAGCGCCATGGATCAGATTTTAACCAACTTGTGTATCAACGCCCGCGATGCCATGCCAGATGGGGGGGAACTCACCATTCAGACACGCAACGTCATTCTGCAAAAAAAAGAGACCGACATTCCTCCAGGAAAATACGTACAATTGATTGTGGCAGATTCCGGCATTGGTATGAGTGAAGAGACTAAAAAACATATTTTTGAACCTTTCTTTACGACCAAAGAACAGGGCCAGGGAACTGGATTGGGTCTGGCAACGGTGTACGGCCTGGTCAGACATCATGGCGGATTTATCCAGTTCGACAGTCAATTAGGCGAAGGCACCATCTTTCGAATTTTTTTTCCAGTACCAGATAGACCATTGCAGGCTACTACTCTGGAAGAATTGGAACACATGGATATGGTACGTGGTGGAAACGAAACCATTCTGATTGTGGATGATCAAACCGACATTTTAACCACATCAAAAGACACACTGGAATCTTACGGATACAAAGTGCTCATCTCGGGCAGCGGGCACCAGGCGCTCGATATTTTAAGTAAATACAAGGACCTGATCGATCTGGTCATTTCGGACGTGGTCATGCCGGATATGGATGGCATCGAATTGCGCATGCTGTGTAAACAAATAAAACCTGAGATTAAGTTTTTACTGATGAGCGCCTTCAGTCCCAAACTGGAGAATGAAAGCGATTATCTTTTAAAACCTTTTGTCGGACACCAGTTAGCCAGAAAAGTAAGGAAAATCCTGGATTCCGAATAGGCGCAGGTTTAGAATACTTCCCTCAAAACTAATAATCCCGCCACAGCGGGATGCGAAAATTTTTGTGATGAAGATCCTAACCCCCCGGCCCCCTTCCCTTCTTTTAATAAAGGGAAGGGGGAGCAAATTGTGCAGATTTTCTGAGTCTTCGCCTTACATGTCAATAAATTTTATTTTTTTTGAAATCTTTGTGCTCTCCGTGGTTGTTTTTGGTTGCGGCTATGTTGCTTTGGAAATATTCCTCCTGAACTTCCTACGTAAAACGTTGGTTGTGCTAAAGCT
>NZ_JBSMDE010000140.1:0-15311 GCF_056497305.1 Caldithrix sp.
AGGCGTAAGGGCGAAGCATTTTCCTGAAGGTTGTTCCAATTAGCGCAACCTCTTTGTGTAAAAGTTAAAATCGCTCTTAAGAAAGACTTTTCAAAAAATGCTTCGCCCTTACAAAGTCTTGAGCTGAAGCTCGAGTTACGTTGCACCTGCGAATTATCTGCAAATGTAAGGGATTCTTCAGAATGACACTCAGCACCATTTAATTATTCAACTAATTAACTATTACACTCTTAACTCTTACACACTTAAACTTTTCCGCGACAGCGGAATATTTGCCCTGCCAGGGTAAGGGATTTTTCCCACCAATGGCCGTGCAAGCAGCAAGACCCCGTTCTAAAATTGCACCCAGTAAAAGCCATGAACGCACTTGCGCAATGCATTCTAATTTATTATATTTTGACGTGTTGAGGGTAAAATAACACTGGAGGGGGCTATGAAAGCAGTAGCTTTAATTCCAGTCTATGTCCTGCTATTTGTGGCTGCTTTGCTCGGGCAGTCCAATTTCGACGTTCAGGATTATTATCAATTTCTTAGCCAAAATCAAAATCTGACCTTTCAGGATTTGCAGCAACGATTTCCTCTACCAGCAACCTATTACAAATTTTCGGCTCAAAATCTAAATTTGAACCAATATCAGTACTTCGACTCTGTACGCATCAAATTCAAACTGACGCCTGAAGAAATCGCTTTGTTAAAACAAAACCATTTTGTGGTCAGTGAGCGTCTTTCGTACGCCAATTTCGGTCAGGCCTTTCACAATATTTACAACCGCGATTTGCCGGTTTTTGTGACCTCAGACGCCATCTTGCACGCCCTGCACATTTCTTACGACAATCTGTTGTCCAGCGTAGAATTATCTCTGCTGAAGCCCAATCTGCAAAACATTGTGGATGGCCTTTATTCCAGTTTTCCCTTACTTTTGTTGAAATACGGAGATGAGCCGGCGCTGCAAAAGGCGTTAGGCGATGTGGATCTGTATGTTACCATTGCCAAGTCATTAATGCACAATCAAAAAGAGGAGGCCCGGCTGGTCAGTCAGGGTAAAATCGACACCATCTGGCAATGCATCGAAGCCGAGCAACTTGTTTCCCTGGCGCTGTTTTCCGATCGACCACGAGGAATTGATTTCAGCCAGTTCAAGGTACGCGGGCATTACAACACCGAAGGCTTACGCGATTACTTCAAAACCATGATGTGGTTAGGACGCATGGAATTCTTCCTCACTCCTCCGCCGGTCAATCCTTACGAAGCCCCCTGGTCTACACAGGCCATACAACGCATGAATCTGGCCGCTTTCATGCTGGATGAACTCCTCGATCTGGCAGGAGTGAGAGGGGGGCTGGAGCAGAATGATCATATCATCAACTTTTTTGTAAGGGAAAGCGACAATTTAACGCCCGCCGAATTACAATCGATTAAAGCCGAACTGGGCCTTACCAGCGCCGCAGACCTCCTGAATGATCAGACCTATAAACAGTACCAGACGGCGCTTGTTAATTCGAATCTGGGACAACAGAAAATTCTTTCGCATATTATGATGACCAATCCATTCAGCTCCGAGCCGGATTCGTTGCCTGTCACCTTTTTACTGAGCGGTCAGCGTTTTATCATTGATTCTTACATTTTGTTTAATGTGGTGTTCGACCGGATTGTTTACCAGGGCACTAAAATCTGGCGTCCTCTGCCAGATCCGCTGGATGCCCTGTTTGCTTTAGGCAACAACGACGCGCTGTATTTGCTGAAAGATGAACTCCAACAATACCACTACGCTTCCCAGTTAAATGCCCTGCGCTACCTGATCGATGCCTATGACGATGATTTCTGGGACGCTTCCCTGTACAATGTCTGGTTGAATGCCATTCGCAGCCTGAATCCCGGCTCAGGGTCTGCAGAGCTGGCGGATTTTACCACAACCGCTGCCTGGCACCAGTGCAAACTCAATACCCAGCTTGCTTCCTGGTCTCAGTTGCGACACGACAATTTGCTTTACGCCAAACAGTCCTACACCGGGGCATCCGGTTGTTCCTATCCTTATTCGTTCATTGAACCTAATCCGGAATTCTTTGGGCGGATCAAACATTTTGCCCGAACAGCTTATGCCTTTTTTAGCCAATTTCCTGATGACTCCTTGCATCTGGTCTCTTCTGTACCGAAATATTTTGCAAGACTGGACAGCACCATGAGCCGGCTGGAAGAATTGGCGCGTAAGGAGATAAATCGAGAGCCATTTAACGCGGCAGAGAGCGCCTGGTTAAAAACCATGCTCTTTGAAGATGGCCAGAGTGGTCATCCTCCCTACGATGGCTGGTATGCCCGTCTGTTCTACAATCCCTGGGACGCCGTTGAGGATGACTATGTGATCGCCGATGTGCACACACAACCCACCGACCTGATGGGTAATCCGGTTGGCCACGTGTTACACGTAGGAACCGGCAAAATCAATCTGGGTGTTTTTCTGGCCCGCGCACCATACGATGGCTTTCCGCTCATGGCTTTTGTGGGACCGGTGATGTCTTATTATGAAAAAGTCACCTCCGATTTCCAGCGATTGACTGATGAAGACTGGAAACAGGCCGTTGAGAACAAGAATCTGCCTGAACGGCCGGATTGGGTAAATATCTATTTAGCCGATCAGAACGGCCTGCAGAGAACAGCCGGCCGCGAACTGCCATCCGAGCTGAGCACCGGATTTACTTCCGGCTCAGAAAATATGGTCAGGGATTTTGAGCTCTTTCAGAATTTTCCCAATCCCTTTAATCCGAAAACTACCATCAAATACCGGATTGGTCAACCGAAGTTGGTCATCCTGACCGTTTACAATCTGACGGGTGAAAAAGTAGTTACCCTTGTTCATGATTGGCAGACAGCGGGTCTTTACACCGTAACTTTCGATGGACGAGCGTTGCCCAGCGGCATCTATTTGTTGCGTCTTAAAGCAGGAGAATTTGTTAAAACCATTAAGATGACATTAATTAAATAGGCAATGCGGAACACACAATTCAAAGGCAGCAGAGCCTTAATCATTAATTATTTTCAGAAGACACGGCAAAACCAAAGAAGGCATTTTTAAATTAAAAATTACGAATTATTTGCTGCTCAAGGCGTCAAGGAACAGTTGGTGAGCTTCAAGTGCACCGTAACTCGAGTTTAGCTCGAGACTTTCTCCGCTCTGCTCCAACACAGACGAGGCATAGGTCAAAATGACGATCAGGGGACCCCGTCATTCTGATCCCGCTTTAGCGGGTGAAGAATCCCTTGCACTTGCGTTGCTTCCTCTTCTCCCAGTTTTGCGGGGAGAGGCGGTCAGAGGGTGAGGGCTTGCATAGGCAATTTCGAATTTCGAAATTCTTTAAGAAACGTCACGTTGTACTTGAGAGGCGTGGGCCTGTGCCGATGTGCTTTTTCGATCCCGCTTTAGCGGTGGAGGAATCCCTTACACTGGCAGAATGAATTTCCCTTCACACGTCTTGCCGGAATATGGCCCATAGGGCAAGAAACCATGAACCAATATCATTATTAATCTCACGTTGCTCCTCTCCAACCAACCAATCACCTATTGAATCATTCAACAATGAAACAAATTTTCGCATCCCGCTAAGCGGGACAAGTCTGAGGTCTCAATGGGAAACTTGAAGTACCATATTATTGTTAATCTTTGTAAGCCTCAAGTTAAAGCATGAGTTACGAAATATGCAAGCGGGAGAGATACCTTACTTTAATCCTTTGCACGTAAATGGGGCAGCAAAGCGCTGGCCGCCTGTTGAATCCACTCGGCGTAGTAGGCAAAGCTTAGCAATTCCCTTTCTTTGTCCAGCAAAGTCTGCAAATCAATTTCCCTTTTAAAATAGAGGTAGTAGAGCATCATCAGAGAATTGAAGTAGCTTAAACCGCTCTCTTCTGCTCTTCGTAATACCAGTCCATCATCGGAAATGAGCGGGCAGTTACAATTCCAGGCCAGGTCAACCAACTGCTCATCGGCCGTCATCTTTGCTTGTCCGCGTACTCTTTTAATGGCCCGGTAACGGTGTAACCCGGCTTCACGAAAAACGGTTAAGGGCGTTTTGAGATTCACCCATTGGAGCAGCGAATCCAAAAGGTCTAATCGATCCAGGTAAATCATGGAACAGGCATCAATAACGGCGTTGTGCAGGGTATTAAATTCCTGCAGCACTTTTAGAGGATCAAAGCTTGCAACTTTTTTATCTTTTCTCATATCAAAAAAATAGTTAATTTTGCTTAAAAAACCAAAGGAGAAACACCTTATGCCCATTTACGAATTTTACTGTCAGCGCTGTAATACCATTTACAAATTTTTTAGTCGTACAGTGAACACAGACAAGGTGCCGCTTTGTCCCACCTGCAAAGATGTAACATTAGAACGGCGTGTATCTACCTTTGCCACCATTTCATCCTTAAATACGGATAATCAGGAAGATGATGAGTTGGCCGGTATTGATGAAAAGCGCATGGAGCGCGTCCTGGAATCATTGGCGCACGAGGCGGAACACATCGATGAGAACAATCCCCGCCAGATGGCTTCATTGATGCGCAAATTTGCGCGCGAAGCCGGCATCAATTTTGGAGAGGGCATGGAAGAAGCGATCCGTCGCATGGAAAAAGGAGAAGACCCGGAACAGATTGAAGAAGAATTAGGTGATTTAATTGAAAACGAAGACCCGTTTCTCCTGAAAAGTTTTAAGCACATCAAGGGAAAAAAGCCTAAACCTAAAATCGACGATAAACTGTATGATTTGTAAAAAAGGGCAGCTGACCAGCCATAAGCCCTGGCTGAATGGCCATGCTCCTGGAACATGAAGAACCGGCCATTTCCTGAAAAGCTTTAATTCTAAGGCAGCAGAGCCGCAACCTTCAAAAAACCGCAAAGGGCGTCCGTCCTACGGCCGGTTGGAGCGAAGCAGAAATCCCGATTTTCAGGGACAGGCCTGGCAAGGTGCAGCCTGACCGGTCGGGCCGACGGACTATCCAGAAAACGGTTCTACATCTTGTCCTGGTTGGCTCTTCCGCGGTTAATTTGTAAACAATCCACAAATCCACTAAATTTCATTTCAAAATAGCAATGAGGAAAGGACTCTGTGCAGGCTATTTCTGTCATCATTAGTGTGTACAATCGATTGGAATACCTGAAGAAGGCTTTGATCTCAATCCAGCATCAGTCCGTTTTACCGGCTGAGGTGATCATTTCGGACGACGGCTCTCAAGAGCCGATTGTCGATTTCTTGAAAGGTCTGGCAACACAATTTGATTTCAAGATCAAACTGGTGCGTCAGGAAGATCACGGTTTTCGGCTGGCGCGCTGCAAGAATAATGGCATTCGCCTGGCGCAGAATGAACTTCTGGTGTTCTGGGATCAGGATGTTGTCGGTACGCATCAATATCTGCAAACCTATCTGGAAAACTGGCGTCCCGGCCGGTTTGTAGTTTCTTATCCGGTACGTTTAACGCAGGAGCAGAGCCAGCGCCTTAGCGATGAAGATGTGCGTCGCGGTGAATTTTCACATCTGTTGACGGACAAACAGATCCAAAAAGTCCACAAACAGTTCCGAAAAGATCGCTTCTATTTTTATTTACGAAAATGGATTCTACGCAGAGATACGCGCCCCAAATTGCGCGGAGGCATCTTTGCCATTTCCCGAAGCGATATTTTAAAGGTGAATGGCTTTGATGAAAAATATCAGGGCTGGGGCAACGAGGATGATGATCTGGGGCGACGCCTGTACGCCGGTGGGGTGGTGGGCTTCAATCCCTTTTACGATCAATTCCCTTTGCATTTGTACCATCCGCCCTATCACCAGAACGGGCAACGCGTAAATCAGGATTATTACCTAAAGCGTCAACACGAGATTAAATCCGGCCAATACAGAGCGGAGTACGGCCTGGACAAAACCTATGGCGATGATGCCCTTACAATCATGGAATTTTAACCATGGAAAAACTCTCAGCTGTTATTATTACATTGAATGAAGAACGCAATATTGAGCGTTGTTTACAGTCCCTGAATTGGGTGGATGAAGTTGTGGTAGTCGATTCCGGTTCCAGCGACCGAACGGTTGAGATTTGTCAGGCACATGGGGCAAAGGTCATTAAAACGGCCTGGCTGGGCTTTGGGAAAACCAAACATTTTGCTGTGCAACAGGCTTCCCACGACTGGATTCTTTCCATCGATGCCGATGAAGAAGTCACCCCGGCCTTGCGCGATAGGATTAAGGCCATCCTTGCCCGGCCCGATAATAGAGTGGCCTATCGCATCAAGCGTCAGGCCTTTTACCTGAGAAAGCCCATCAAATACTCCGGATGGCAGAAGGATTATCCTCTGCGTCTGTTCAATCGACAATATGGAAATTTTAACGATCGGGCTGTGCATGAATCTGTTGATTTTCAGGGAGAGGTGCTCTACTTGCAGGAACCGATTAAACACTACACCTATCCGACCATCTCTTCTCATATTCAGAAGATGGATCGTTACACCACTCTGAGCGCTCAGGAAAATGCCCAAAAGGTAACTATCGCAGGTAGTTTGGCAAGAGCTTTGTTTCGTTTTATTAAAATGTACCTTTTTAAAGCGGGTTTTCTGGACGGCCGGATCGGATTTATTCTCTGTTTTAATTCGGCTTTTGGCGTTTACTTGAAATACATTAAGTTATGGGAAAAGAGACAGACATAAAAGTACTACATCTGGAAACGGCATTAGAGTGGCGTGGCGGACAACAACAGATTGCCTATCTGGTGCAAGGGCTCCTGAAGGCCGGTATTGAAACTGCGTTGGTCAGTCCACCTCAGGCCAGAATAAGCAAATATTTTCGTGAGCAACAATGGCCTGTGTTTCCGATGGAAACGGGTCGAGGCTGGAACCTAAGAGCTGCCCGCAGAGTCGCCCGTTTTATGGAAGGAAATACATTCACCATTTTACATACTCATTCTTCCCATGCCCTGTCGCTGGGCTTGCTGGTTAAATTTTTGCAACCGGCAATTACATTGATCGCTTCACGGCGCGTCGATTTTTCCGTAAAAAAACCGTTGATTGGCGCTTTTAAATACAATAATCGCTGGCTTGATCGAATCGTTTGTGTGTCGCAAAATATTGCCCGCGTTTTATTGGATGACGGAGTTTGCCCAGAAAAATTAGTGGTAATTCATGATGGCATTGATCTACACCGATTTCATCTCAAACCAGCAGATGATCTTAGAAAAGAACTTGGCATCCCGGCGGATCATCTGGTAGTGGGCACGGTAGCCGCCCTGGTGGGACACAAGGATTTTCCCACACTCTTGCAGGCGGCTGAACGCGTTGTAAAGCATCATGGCCAGGTTACCTTCTGCGTCGTAGGCGAGGGCGCAGATCGACCCAAACTGGAGGCGTTACACGATCGTCTGAAACTTGGCGATCGTTTCCGCTTTGTTGGCTTTCGGAGTGATCTGGAGCGCTTTTTCAGTCTTTTCGATGTATTTACCCTCTCTTCGCACAAAGAGGGACTGGGCACCTCGGTACTGGATGCGCTGGCCTGTGGATTGCCGGTGGTGGCCACTCGAGCAGGGGGCATTCCGGAAATGATTGAGGATGGGGAAAATGGACTTCTGGTCCCGCCACGCCATCCGGAAGCTCTGGCAAAAGCTATTTTGGCTGTTTTAAACGACGCACATTTGCGAAACCGATTGGCGCAAAATGCCCGCCCTTCGGTTCAAAAGTTTTCAGTAGAACGCATGGTTGCAGCCCATATTGCGCTCTACCGGCAGTTTAGCGCCAGGAAGATAGTTTGAACCTTAAGTTTTTAGATGGTCGCTAAAGAGTATGAGTCGAGGAATACCCCATTTAAACGATTTACGTCTTTTATGAGTTAAAATGTTCAGAATACTTCCTTCATAACTTAGCGTGCGAAAATTCTTGTGCTGAATTTTTACTAAGCTTTCCCAAAAATTAAGGTAGATGAACATTTAAAAATCAAAATTTACAAAGCAACGATTAAAACGCCCCCTTCCTTTTTTTAAAGGGAAGGGGGCCGGGGGGATGGGTTTTAAAACAAATGCTTCGCCCTTACAAAGTCGCGGACTGAAGCACGAGTTACATTGCTCTTTCGAATGGTCTCCAATGTAAGGGATTCTCAGAATGACATGCCGGCACTGTTCCTCAGCGCCTGGGCATAAGTTGCCCCTTCGCAAATTAATTTGTAATTCGTAATTTTTAATTTGAATATGCTTCTCTGTGCGCTCTGTGGTTGCTTAAATCCCTGTGCAAATGTTTTTGGTTGCTGCTTCGTTCCCTTAGTTTAAAAAAGAATACGTCGTCTTGTGGATTGCAATGCTATGCCCCCCTAAATTAGTGAATCCTTTTGAAAATTGTTGGTAAAATTATGGAGATATTCAGGATCAAAGATTTACCATTGCAACTTGCTGATTTTATTAATAAACTATTTACAGGCCGTTAAAAAACAAAGGCAGGTTTAACATCGAATGCTGCATTCAAAAACGAACTGACCGTTTTGCTTTTCCAAAGAGGAGAGGAACTGGTTAACATTTTAAAATAAATTGAGAATTTACAACCATGGAAAAAGCACCCAATTATCCACTGGACGCTTCATTGAAGAAGTTACAAATCGGTTACCGTTTTGATAACCGATTTGAGATTATCGCCAACCCTGTACGACGCAGCCACTGTTTTGCCTTTAAAGTCCGCGATGAAAAAGAAGGCGCCATCAAAGTCGTACTGCTCTTTCCCCAGCGCATCAAACACGACTCGGAAGCATTGAGCTACCTTGTGCAACAGGTCGGCATTTTAAGGGTGCTGGATCATCCACAAATTGCCATGATTTATGGTATTCACACCGAGGGGCCGCTGGCCTTTATCGAAGAGAGCCACGTGGCAGGCAACACCTTAAAAACCTTAAAACTAAAAAAAGATCAGCAGCGCTTTAGCGAAGAGGAAGTACGCTGGATTGCGGAACGTCTGCTGGACGCCCTGGATTACGCCCACGGCCTGAATATTTTACACAGAGACCTGAAACCGGCCAATATTGTTCTAACTCCTGATAAGACGATTAAACTCATCGACTTTGGTCTGTCCGAGCCCATTCGGCACGCGCTCAATCTGGTGCAGGACACTTCCAGCTCAACCATTATTTTGTACTGGCCTCCTGAACAGGTTCAGGGCAAATCCCTGACCGTGCAATCGGATCTGTACTCACTGGGCGCGGTAATGTACGATCTGCTCAATGGTAAGCCGCCTTTTTTTACCGGAGATGTGTACAACAACATTTTGTACACAAAACCGGAGCCCATCTCCCACTGTTCGGCTTTCATGAACGATTTGCTGCTGCAGGCCCTGGCCAAGAACCCGCAGGAGCGCTTTAAAGATGCCCGAGAGATGCGCGCTGCGCTGCAGAAAACCGGTATCTCCTATTTTGGAGCTCCTCTTAAAATGCAGGAAGAGACACAAAAGGAAGTCAAACAAAAAAAGAAACGGTCGAACATTCGCAGCGTATTAAAACCCAATATCCGTTATTCCCTGATCAGCGCCATTTTGATTGTCGTTCTGGCCGTAATGATTTCCCGGTTGCAATTTGGTCCTTCCAGAACAACACCGGCCGATTCAACCCGAATGCCCAGACCAACGGTTCAAAGGGACAGCTTTCAGATTAAAATGCTGGACGCCCTGCTGAAACAGGCCCAGGAAAAAATAGCACAAAAACAGATTTTAATCCCTTACCAGAGCAGCGCACTCTTTTTGTTACAGCAGGCCCAAAAAATCGATTCTACTGACCAGCGCCTTCGTTCATTGCTGGATGAGGTCAAATCGGCCTTACGCCAGCAAATTTACGCTCTGGCCACCAGTGGGCAGCAGGTAAAAGCTCATGATTTGTTAAACCGCGCCTTGCAGTATTTTCCAAACGACTCACTCCTTTTAGGCCTGCAGGCCAATCTGTTTGCGGATGTTAACAGGCAGTTGCCCCTTAAAATCGAGATATTAAACGGCGTGGGGGTTAGCGGCATCGCTCACTGGTTAAGCCGCTATCTGCAAAATCAGAAATTTACGGTGGTCAATACCGAAAATTACAAAGTAGGCGGCAAAACCAACTGGCAGGTCCGCCAATCGTTTCTTAAAGGCAACATTCCGCCCAACCCACGCATTCAGGCTCTGGAACAGCTTTTAGGTCTGCCCTACCAGTACGACGCCTCCTTCGTCCCACAAAACGGACAGGCCACGCTGGCTGTTGTGTTGGGCAAGGATTACCGGAACCTTAAACCCTTTAACAAGCCCTGATGGGGGTAAAATGGTTAAGTGGACGTATTTTGTTTTAAGCTGGATTTTACTCACGGCGCCATTAAGTTTCGCCCAGACTTTTGTGGAAGAATTTCGCATCGGACAAACCGGTTCCAGAGAGAGCCAGTTCGATCACCCATCGGCTCTGGCCATTTCTGAACAGGGCATTTTGTTTGTGGTAGATTCCGGCAATAACCGCCTGCAACTGTTTGATCGGCAGGGCCATTTTCTGCGAACCATTGGCGGATTCGGATTTGAAGCCGATCAATTCGATTTCCCCACCGACATCTGGGTAAAATCGTTGATTAACATTTACGTTGCCGATTACAACAATCAGCGCATTCAACGCTACGACCGACAGATGAACTACATTGCTCAGTTTACCAGTAATCCGAACTGGCCGGAAGAATTCCAGTTTGGCCAGGTTTTGAGTTGCGCCGTTAATTCCCAGAACGATTTATTTCTGCTCGATCATCAGGAAAACAGGGTGATTAAATTTAACCGTAATGGCCAGCCAGAACGCTATTTCGGCCATTACGATTCCGGTCCGGGGGAACTGTATGAGCCCATTCAGCTGGACATCTGGAACAATACCTATTTGCTGGTCAGCGATATTGCAAAAAAAGGAATTTTGATGTTCGATTTTTTCGGTAATTTCATTAAACACATCGGCAACAGGCAGTTTGTACGCCCCAGAGGATTGTTCTGTGAGGCATCCGCTTCCCTTTTGATTGCGGACGAAGGCGCTCGAAAAATCTTTAGCTACGATCCAAAGGCAGACAGTCTGCAAACCTGGAAGCTCCTTTTGACCAAACCCCTTACGGCTCCGGCAGACCTGGTCTGTTTTCCGTCGGCCCACGGTACACGCTGCGTAATTCTGGACGAAAATCAACTTGTCTGGGGGAGACTCGAAAAAGATCAATGAACAGCCAGAAGTCGCAAAACTTTAAATCTGCCATGCCTTCAGCCCCTTTTTGGCCCGGCAACAATTTACTCAATCGTCCGCTAAAAAAAAGGTCGCTTGCGCTAAAAAAGGGCAGGCAATTCCCCTCACTCTTTTTTGTTCTCCTGCTGCTTCTTTTAAGCGAAACGCTCTGTGCGCAGCCGATTAAAACCGTCCATACCCTGCAGGTTGATACGCTTTTGAGCGCACTACCTCCAAAATTCCGTTTTGAGTTTCCTGCAATTCAGCGACCCAAAGCCGGCACCCTGCAAATAGAGTTGAATCGCCAGCCTCTGCTGCCTACTCTGGATTTTAAAGTCTTCGACTCCGATTCCATCGTCTTTTACCGCGCTTTTAAACCGCAGGACACGCTCACCATCCACTACCAGCTACAGCCCTTTTTTGTACCCCGCAAGATGCAGCTATTACAGGCCGATACCCTGAGCTCCAAAATTAAAATCGACAGTTTGCTTCGCTGGCAAAAATCCAGGGCTGTCCAGGCTTTTAAACTCGAAAATCCGCTGGAACACATCCCCTCTACCTTACAGACCAGCGGCAGCATTATGCGGGGCGTGCAGGTTGGCACCAATCGGGATTTTACACTGAATTCCGGTTTGAATTTGCAACTTTCCGGACATCTAACCGACGACATCGAAATCATCGCCGCCTTAACAGACGAGGCCACACCCATCCAACCCGAAGGCAATACACAAACCCTGGAAGAGATCGACAAGGTTTACATCAAATTTAAGAGCCCCTTTTTGCAGGGCACGGTGGGCGATTTCAACTACCTTTATCAAGGCTCGCAATTTGGCAAAGTACAGCGCAAATTGCAGGGACTCGATTTGCAAACCAGCGTTAAAAAGCAGAACATCGGGCTAACCATTGCCACCACACGCGGCTATTTTCATCACCTGTCCTTTTTAGGGCAGGAAGGCAATCAGGGGCCTTATTTGCTGACCGGTAAAAACGGCGAACGGGAGATTATTGTACTGGCCGGTACCGAACGCGTCTTTGTCGATGGGCAGCGCATGGTGCGCGGAGAAGACAACGACTACGTCATCGAATATGGCAACGGACAAATCCGCTTTACCAACAAGCGGCTGATTACCAGCGAATCGCGCATTGAAGTGGATTTTGAATACTTTCCGGCCGTTCAGAACTATAATCGCAATGTGTACTCCGCTTTTGCCCAAAGCCGTTTCCTGAAAAACCGGCTACAGCTAAATCTCCATTTTTACCGAGAAAAAGACAACACCAGTCAGCTGCTGGAACAGGGCGCCGCCCTGGATCAATCTCAAAAAGAAATTCTAAAACAGGCCGGCGACGATCCGTTCAAAGCCACAGAGCCCGGCTTCAATCTTAAAGGCGATTCCGCCGGCAGTTATGTGGTAATAGACACAACCTATCAGGGCCGCGTTTACCAGATTTTTAAATATGTTGGCCCCAAAAAGGGCAATTATTCGGTAAGCTTCACCTATCTGGGCCATGGCAAAGGAGACTATGTACGCAGTCGGTTAGGCGTGTACCGGTGGGTCGGCCCGAACCGCGGTCAATACGCTCCCTTAAAATTAATCCCGCTGCCCTCCAGACACGATGTGCTTGACGCGCAACTAAAATGGCAACCGGTAAAGGACTGGAACATGCAACTGGATTACGCTCTGAGCGGTCTGGATCAGAACACCTTTTCGCCGCGGGATGATCAGGACAACAAGGGACAGGCCTTAGCCTTTACTTCCGCGCTGGAGCGCAAAAATCTAAACCTGTTTAAACATCATCTGGGACGTTTAAACTGGAATTTTAAAACGCGTTTTGTCGATCAGAATTTTCGTGCTGCCGACCGCTACCAGAATCCCGATTTTCAACGGTACTGGAATCTCTACTCTCTGGGAGCCGAAAACCAGCAGGAGCTCAGCTTTGAGATGAACACCGATTATCAACCATTGTCCGAACTCAAGCTCACAAACAATGTAGGACGATTTCAGCAAAAGGGATTCAACAGTTTCCGCCAAAAATGGGCTCTGGATTACCGGAATCCGCAAATTGTCAGGCTGAGCGGAAATTTCGAACAGATTACCTCGCAAAATGAAGCGTTTGATCTGCATGAGAGCTGGCAACGGTACGCTTTTGATCTGGAAAAGAAAATCTGGAAAGTAGCGCCCTTTGTTCAATATCGCGGCGAGTGGCGTAAACAGGATCAAAGCCAGCAACGCCGCGGCTTCCGTTTCGATGATTTGGGCGGCGGTTTTTCTCTGGTGCAGAGCAAAACAGTGAACGGTCAACTGCGTTTTAGCCAGCGCCAGGACTACGTGTACGACCCCCAGCGCGCCGATCAACTTTTAAAGCAGGCCGTGAGCAATACCTGGGAATTAAAACTGGCCTTACAAAACGTCTATTCGACCAACATCAATCTTTCATTTTTACAGCGCAAAAAAGATTACACTAAAACCTTTGAAACTCTAGCCCTCGATACTCTTAAAACGTTTTACAGCGATCCGGCCGTTCAGGACACCAGCTGGCGCGACCGCACGACCAGCCTGGCTCAAATTAACTTCCGGCATCGGAGTTTTCAGGGCGCCATTGACTGGAACGGGCAATACCGCCTTTCGACCGAAGAGACGGCTTTAAAAGAGAAGGTCTATGTGGATGTGGGAGAAGGCCGCGGAAATCTGCGTTTTGATCCTTTTTTACAGGAATATGTGCCCGACCCCCTGGGCAATTACATTCTGTACATCCTGCCTTCCGGTAGGTTCGAACCGGTGACCAATGTTCAGATGTCCACGCGCCTCGTGCTTGATCCTTACAAGTACACGCGCCGGAAGCACCAATTAAAAAAACGCTGGTTTTCCAGATTGAGTAGCGAATCGTATTTACGCATCGAAGAGGAATCCAGAGACCCGAATCGGCTGGCTGTATTTTTAATGAATCCCTCCCACCTGCAAAAAGCTTTTACCGTGCGCGGGGTGATCAATTTTTTGCAGGACATTTACATTTTAAGACATCATCGTAAATTTTCTGTACGCCTCAGATACAATTTTACGCAGAACTACAATAATCAATTTCTGGATGCCCAAGAAAATGACCGGCGCCGCAATCAGGAGATGAGTTTAAGAGTCAACTGGCGTCCGTTGTTCAAACTGCGCAGCCTGACCGAAGCTCGTGTGCGGGGCTATTTTCGTCGTTCCACGACCAATCCCTTTCGCAACCGCGATATTTCAGGATTTTATGGATTGCAAAGCCTCTCCTGGCGCCCTTTAAGTCGCTGGGAATTGGGACTGAGCAGCGAGAGCGGACTTGAAAAAAACAGCACGGCGTTCTACCCCATGGAGTTGTGGTTCAGCACACTAAAACCACGATTTAATTATGAACTCCCTTCACGGGGTAGGGCCACGTTGGAATACCAGTTTCAGAATGTCTCCATTCTCAAAAATCCACAAAATCTGGTGGTGCCTTTTGAAATGGCGCGGGGGAAAAAGAAAGGCGTTTCGCACCTCTGGCAGGTACGTCTGGAATACACGCTTTCCAAAAATGTGCTGTTCACCTTGCAATACACCGGACGCAAGGATGCCGGTTTTCAGCGCATCATTCATGCCGGCCAGGCCCAATTACGGGCCTACCTGTAATTCAGCCGTCCCAGCTTAGAATACTTCCTTCAAAACTTATAATCCCGCTTAGCGGGATGTGAAAATTTTTGTACCGAAGATCCTAACCCCCCGGCCCCCTTCCCTTCTTTAATACAAGGGAAGGGGGAGTAAATTGTGCAGATTTGCTGAGTTCTACTCTGATATATTAAGATATTTTGCAATTTTCTATTTGAAATCTTTGCTCACTTTGTGAATGCTTTGCCCGTCCAGCTGCTCCTACCAGACCTGTCAGTCTGGACACCGTCCCGACGGGCCTGTCCCCGAAAACGGGATTTTCGCTGCGCTCCAACAGGCTGCGCCAGCCAGACGGGCCTGTCCGGCTGCCACGGCCAGACGGGCCCGTCCCCGAGAATCTGGATCTCAGCTTCGTTCTAACCGGCTGTAGCTGCCGGACAATTAAGAAAATTTTCCACACAAGGCTTCCCCCTCTCCCAGATTTTTATTCTGGGAG
>NZ_JBSMDE010000141.1:0-3056 GCF_056497305.1 Caldithrix sp.
TCAAAATTTACAAAGCAAAGACTAAAACGCCTTCTTCCTTTTTTTCAAGGAAAGGGCGCCGGGGGGATGGGTTTTTAAAACAAAAACTCACCTTAAATGCTTTGCCCTTGCGAAGCCTCGAGCCGAAAATCGAGTTAGGTTGCGCCTGCAAATGGTCTGCCATTGTAAGGGATTCTCAGAATGACATGCCGGCACGGTTCCTCACCGCATGGGCATAAGTTGCCCCTTCGCAAATTAATTCGTAATTCGTCATTCGTAATTTTTAATTTAAAAATGCTTATCTGTGCGCTCTGTGGTTACTTAAATTCCTGTGTAAATGTCTTTTGGTTGCGGCTCTGCTGCCTTAGAATTTAAGGGAAGTATTCTAAAAGGATGGAAGGAGACCTTTCGTTCGCAGGAATGACGTGCAGGGAGGGAGTCAGTACACGACCATTAAAAAATCAATCGGGTAACAAAGCTTTCAGCAGTTCGGTACGCCACAAACCATTCTGCGCATCATAAATGCCAAATCCGGCGCAGAACTCCCAGTAGGCCCAGCTAAAGCCGCGTTTTTCGGCTTCGCGGGCCACTGTGGAAGTCCAGCGCACACGGGAAGCTAAATCGGCTTTACTGTAAGCCCCAAATTCGCCCATAAACACAGGCACCTTGTTTTTGGCAGCCCACTGGCTTACCCGATCAAAATCATTCTGAATGGCCTGTACCTCCTGAGAGGTGCCCAGCCATTCTGTGCCCAGCCAGGCCTCACTCCCCTCTACCCACTCCGCGCCCTGATGGGTAAAATGAAACGGCTGATAATAGTGAAATGTAACAATCAGATGGTCGTCATCAGGCAGTAGCAGTTTTTCAAGCGCATCTACTCCACCCCAGTTGGCCGTGCCAATAATCACCGCCCGTTGTGGATTTTCCTTCCTGATCACTGCCAGCGCCTGGCTTAAATATTGATTCCAGAGCTCCGGAGTTAACTGGTCATGCGGCTCGTTTAAAATTTCGAACAATAAATTGGGTGAATAATCTTTGTAATGCGTTGCGATTTGTTGCCAGAGAGTTAAGAAGCGCGCCTGATGCGCAGCAGGCTGGCTAAACAATTCATTGTAATGATGAATATTGATGATGGCTATTAGATGATTGTCAAAAGCCTGTTGAATGGCCCAGTCCACGCGTTGAAAAAAAGCGCTCTCAATGGTAAAGGGCGAATCGGAGCGGGCATGGGCCGACCAGCGAATGGGAATGCGCACACTATTGAATCCGGCATTTTTGATCAGATTAAAATACTCGGCCTGCAAAACAACGCCCCAATCGCCTTCATTGGGCGCTTCCAGGGCATTCCCAAGATTGATCCCGCGGCCAATCTGCTTATTTGTCTGCTGAACAGCAGGCCAGTTTTGTTCCTCATCGCCCTCCGGCCCGTTTGTCGTAGAATGCCCGCAGGCCGACATCAAACCAGTGATGAGCAGTAAAATCAGTAAAAAGTTTTTCATGTTTTCTGGCCCGTGTCTTTGATCAGCAACAGGATGATGCCAAAGAGGACCATAATGCCGCCCCACCATAAATTGGGATAGGTATGGGCTAAGGCGGTTTTTACTTCTTCGGGATGCAGGTAGAGATAGATGCCGGTGATAAAAATAATGCCACCAACAATCACCATAAGTAATCCCACAAAGAACCAGATCGATTTCATTGCTTTTTGTTCACTCATGCTAACCCCCTTTTACCAGAAATAGAGATTCAGGAAAACAAGAACAATTAAAGACAGGAGCGCCCAGAATTCCGGCTTTTTGAACAACGGAGCCGGTTGATCGACCGTTTCCTCGGTTAAGCCGATGACCAGTCCTACCAGCTCTTCGTCTTTACGTTTCCTGGTATGAAAGCTCACCAGAACGGTCACAGCAAAGGTGATCAGCCAGGCCCACCAGGCACGCCAGAAGTTGGCCGCCATATCGCTGGAAACATCCGTCAATGTGATGATGTTTTTGGCCAACCAGCCAAATTTGACGGCAATAAAGAGCGAAAACGAGGAGACCATACCGGCCAATAACCCCCAGAAGGCCCCACTCGGCGTAATCCAGCGCACAAACATGCCCAGGAGCATGGTGGCAAAAAGAGGGGCGTTCACCCAGGAAAAGATAGCCTGCATGTAATCCATAATGGTCGGCATGCTTTTGGCCCAATAAGCGGTACCTACGCTAAATATAATTCCGGCGATAGTGGCTACACGTCCCATCCACAGTAATTGGGTATCCGTCGCTTTTTTATTAATGACCGAGCGGTAAATATCGTAAGTCCAGACCGTATTAAAAGCGCTGATGTTGCCGGCCTGTCCGGCCATAAAGCCAGCCAGCAGAGCCGTAACGCCCAACCCAATCAGTCCGGTGGGATAATAGCGTGCAATCAACAACGGTAAAGCCGAATCGTAATTGATTTTATTGCCGTCCTGCAGCAAATGAAAGCCGGAATGGGGATCATGCGCCAGCACATAAGCGATTAATCCGCCAAAAATAACGATGAACGGCAAAGCCATCTTGAAAAAGGAAGCCAGGATGGGCGTCATGCGCGCGCTTCGTAAATCCTTGGCCGAAAAAGCGCGCTGAACCACCAGAAAATCGGTTGTCCAGTAACCAAACGAGAGCACAAAACCAAGCCCCAGAACAATACCGCCCCAGGTGATCATCATTCCATTTTGCGAGGCGGAGGCAGAGGTGGACCACAGGGTGTTAAAAGATTCGGGCACGCGGGCTAAAATCTCTTCCACGCTGCCGATTTCAATTACGCCCATAATCGTAACTAAAAACAGACCAAACCAGATGAGAAAGAACTGAATGATTTCCGTAAAGATGGCGGACATCAAACCGCTTAAACTGACGTAAATGGCCACCGTTAATGCCGAAGCCCACATGCTAACATCCCAGCTCCAGCCTAAAAAGGTGTGCAAAACCAGAGCCATGGCGTACAAATTGATGCCCGAAACCAGCAGGGTCATGATGGCAAAAGAAATAGCATTCAAGACGCGTGTCTTTTCATCAAAGCGTAACTTTAAATAGCCTGGCACAGAACTGATT
>NZ_JBSMDE010000142.1:0-33279 GCF_056497305.1 Caldithrix sp.
CTGGTGATAACATCACTATGGAAGTAGAATTGCAGAAAGAGATCGCTCTGGAGAAAGAGTTGCGTTTTGCAATTCGTGAGGGCGGTCGTACGGTAGGTGCTGGTGTTGTTACAGAAATTATTGAATAAAAATTGAAGAGGTGGAAGCGTGGCTAATCAAAAAATAAGAATTCGGCTCAAAGCATACGATCACAATTTGATCGATAAATCTGCAGATAAGATTATTCGTACAGCCAAAGCCACCGGTGCGGTGATTTCGGGGCCCATCCCCTTGCCGACCGATCGATCGGTTTACACCGTTTTACGCTCACCGCACGTTAATAAAAAGTCGCGAGAACAGTTCGAGACAAGAAT
The DNA here is from genome assembly GCF_056497305.1 of Caldithrix sp. Lineage (NCBI taxonomy): Bacteria > Pseudomonadati > Calditrichota > Calditrichia > Calditrichales > Calditrichaceae > Caldithrix > Caldithrix sp. Next base: position 354 of record NZ_JBSMDE010000142.1, read on the forward strand.
TCACAAAAGATTAATCGATATTTTGAACGCTACCGGTAAAACAGTGGATGCATTGATGAAATTGGAATTACCGGCTGGTGTGGATATTGAAATTAAAACCTGATAAGCAAGCTTCGGAGTGAGTAATGGCTGGTATTTTAGGATATAAGATAGGAATGACGCAGATCTTTGATGAGAATGGTCTGGTGGTGCCGGTAACCGTGGTCAAGGCAGGCCCCTGTTACGTTACCCAGATCAAAACCAAAGAGGCTGATGGTTACGATGCTGTACAGCTGGCCTTTGGCGACATCAAAGAAAAGCGTGTGACAAAGCCTCTGCTTGGACATTTCAAAAAAGCCGGTGTAGGTCCCAAACGCCATCTGGTAGAATTCGATTTTGGTGCAGACCATGGTTTAAAAGTGGGCGATGAAATTAAGGTCGATATTTTAAAACCAGGCAATGCGGTAAAGGTTTCCGGCAAAAGTAAAGGCAAAGGGTTTCAGGGGGTCGTTAAACGGCATGGATTTGGTGGCGGACCCAAAACGCACGGTCAGTCCGATCGTTTACGCGCCCCAGGTTCCATTGGTCAAAGTTCATACCCCTCCCGAGTATTCAAGGGCATGAAAATGGCCGGGCGCATGGGAGGCAAACGTCATACGCTGGTTAATGTTAAAGTTGTTAAAGTAGATCCGGAAAATAATTTACTGTTCCTTAAAGGGGCAGTGCCTGGTGCCCGGAATTCTTTGGTAGAAATTAGAACTAAATAAGCTGGAACAGGTGCATCATGAAGGTAAATGTTTACGGAATAGATGGACAAAAGACGCAGAATGAAATAGAATTGGATGACAGGGTTTTTGGCATTACGCCCAATGACCATGTGATCTGGCTGGATGTGAAAGCCATTCTGGCCAATCGTCGTCAGGGAACCCACGCAACAAAAAATCGTTCCGCGGTTTCTGGCGGCGGTAAAAAACCGTTCCGTCAAAAAGGCACCGGACGTGCCAGACAGGGTACGATTCGTGCGCCGCACATGGTTGGCGGTGGCCGCGTATTTGGTCCTCAACCGCGTGATTATTCGCAAAAGGTGAATAAAAAGGTGAAAAAACTGGCGCGTCGATCAGCATTGAGTTACAAGGCTAAAGAAAACAAGGTGATGGTTGTGCAGGATTTTAACTATGAAAAGCCTTCGACAAAAGATATTATCAGTCTGTTGAAAAATCTGAATCTGGAAAATAAGAAGGTTCTGTTGTGTACAACCGCATATGCGCCAACCCTGGTTAAGTCTGCAGCTAACCTGTACAATGTGCAGGTGCGTGAAAATATCACCTTTTCCACCTATGATGTGTTAAGGGCAGACACCGTATTGTTTCAGGAAGGCGCTGTTAAAAAAGTTAATGAGGTACTGGCCCAATGAAAGAGAAACAGATATTAATTGCACCGATTTTCACCGAAAAGATGGCCCGTTTACAGGATGAATTGAACAAGTACGCTTTTAAGGTCAACAATAAAGCCAATAAAATTGAGATCAAACAGGCCGTAGAAAAGAAATTTGGTGTTAAGGTAAAATCTGTGCGCACCATGGTGGTGTACGGGAAGAAACGTTCACAATTAACGCGAGCGGGGCGCTTTGAAGGCCGTCGTCCGACATGGAAGAAGGCTATTGTGACCCTGCACGAAGGTGAATCAATTGATCTATTTACAAATGCTTAAAATGCGAGTGGAGTAGTCTGATGGGAATCAAAACATATAAACCGATAACGCCGGCATTGCGCTTTAAGACGGTAAGTGATTTTGCTGAAATTACCACCGATACCCCGTATCGTCCGCTGCTGCAGCCCTTAAAAAAGAGCGGGGGACGTAACAATAATGGACGCATTACTTCACGTCACCGGGGCGGCGGTCATAAACGCAGATATCGTATCATCGATTTCAAAAGGGACAAGAGAGATATTCCGGCAACCGTGGAGACGATCGAGTACGATCCCAATCGTACGGCACGCATTGCTCTGGTAAAATATGCGGATGGCGAACGGCGCTACATTTTAGCTCCGGACGGTCTGAAGGTAGGCGATACCATCATGGCTGGAGAAAAGGCTGAGATTCGCGTGGGCAATGCCCTACCCATGGAGAAGATTCCTGTAGGTTTGACCATTCATGCCATTGAGTTGCGGGAAAAGAAAGGCGCTCAATTGGTACGTAGCGCGGGTACTTCGGCGCAATTGGCGGCCAAAGAAGGAAAATTTGCCCTGGTAAAATTGCCTTCCGGCGAAATGCGTAAAATTCATGCCCGCTGTTACGCTACGATCGGTCAGGTGTCCAACATTGATCACATGAACATTTCAATTGGTAAAGCAGGCCGTTCGCGCTGGTTGGGGCGTAGACCCCATGTGCGTGGTGTGGCCATGAACCCCATTGATCATCCGATGGGCGGTGGCGAAGGCAAAACCTCGGGCGGTGGCCATCCGGTTTCGCCCTGGGGCCAGTTAGCCAAGGGGTTTAAAACGCGTAAAAAGAACAAAAAGTCAGATGCTTACATCGTAAAGCGTCGTAAATAAATGGAGAGAATGCAGGCATGGCAAGATCAATAAAAAAAGGACCCTATATTGATTCCAGTTTGATGAAGAAAATTCAAAAGCTGAATGAAGAAGGGAAAAAAGTAGTTGTCAAAACCTGGGCCCGGCGCAGCATGATTCCGCCGGATTTTGTAGGCCATACCATTGCTGTTCATAACGGGCACAAATTTGTACCGGTGTACATCAGTGAAAACATGGTAGGACATAAACTTGGTGAATTTGCCCCGACGCGCACTTTTAGAGGGCATGGTGGTAAGTTAGCGGAAAGAATGAGCCGCGTAAGATAAATATGGAGTAAATGATGGAAGCTGTTGCAAAAACCAAATATATTCGAGTTTCACCACGAAAAATGCGTCAGGTTTTGCAGTTGGTCAAAGGGAAGAGCGTAGAAGAAGCGCTGGACGTGCTGCACTTTACCAACAAGCGGGCCGCAAAACCGATCAGTGCAACCATTCGTTCGGCTTTTGCCAATTTAGGACTTAAAGAAGAAGGCCGGCGCCTGGACATGCGGGAGGTTTGGATTAAAAAAGCGTACGTCGATGGTGGGCCAACCTTAAAACGGTTCCGTCCTATGTCCATGGGGCGCGCCGGACGCATTAGAAAACGGACATCACATCTAACCATCGTGGTTGAACATTTGAGCTAAGCGATAAATAGAGGAGAATCAGGTTTGGGACAGAAGACAAATCCGATCGGCTTGCGTTTAGGCATTATTAAATCCTGGAACAGTAGCTGGTTTGATCAAAGAAATTACGCCGAAAAATTACATGAAGATCTAGCGATTCGTAAATATCTTCGTGAGCGTCTTTCTAAAGCGGCGGTTTCAAAAATTGAAATCGAGAGAACAGCCAAGCGTGTCACCATCAGCATTTACACAGCGCGTCCAGGAATCGTGATCGGAAAAAAGGGCGCAGAGGTGGAAAAATTGCGTCTTGAATTGCAGGGATGGACAAAAAAAGATATTCAGATCAATATTAACGAAATTAAAAAGCCGGAATTAGATGCCTATCTGGTGGCCGAAAACATTGCTCGCCAGATCGAAGGCAAAGTGAGCTGGCGTCGGGCCATGAAAAAAGCCATTACGTCGGCCATGCGTTTAGGCGCCGAAGGAATTAAGATTATGTGTTCCGGCCGCCTGGGAGGGGCTGAAATGGCCCGTTCCGAAATGTACAAAGATGGCCGAATTCCCCTGCATACCCTGCGTGCAGATGTAGATTATGCGCAGTACGATGCGGTTACCACGTATGGTACCATCGGGGTTAAGGTCTGGATTTTTCATGGTGAAGTTATTGGTAAGGTACTGTAGCAGAGAGTAGGAGTTCGTTCTCATGTTAATGCCCAAAAGAGTAAAATATCGTAAACAACAGCGTGGCCGAATGAAGGGCAATGCGCAGTCCGGTCATTACATTGCCTTCGGTAAATACGGGTTAAAGGCCCTGGAACCGGCCTGGATCACCAGCCGCCAGATTGAAGCGGCCCGTATTGCGATCACACGTCATATTCGTCGTGGTGGTAAGGTGTGGATTCGTATTTTCCCGGACAAACCGGTGACTAAAAAACCGGCCGAAACACGCATGGGCAAAGGAAAAGGTTCGCCTGAATATTGGGTGGCTGTTGTCAGACCGGGGCGCATCCTGTTTGAGTTGGAAGGCGTTTCTGAAGAGCTGGCCAAAGAAGCCATGCGTTTGGCCTCACATAAATTGCCCATCAAAACAAAATTTGTGGTTAGCGAATAGCGGGAGTAATAGCAATGAAAAGCAAAGAAGATTTGAAGGGCTTAACTCTGGAAGAATTACAGGCGAAACTGGCCGAAGCAAAAGAAGAATACGAAAATTTATTGTTACAAAAAGCTACGCATGAGTTATCCAATCCCATGCGTATTCGTACCGTTCGTCGCGAAATTGCCAGAATAAAGACTTTTATCAGACAACATGAATTAGGAATTTTACAACAAAAGTAGTGGGTAAACTATGGAAACAAAACGTGGCTTGCGTAAAGTTCGAGTCGGAACTGTAGTCAGCAACAAAATGGATAAAACAATCACTGTGGCGGTAGAACGTCGATTCAGACATCCGATCTACGGTAAGTTTGTAAAAAAGACGGTGAAGTTTAAAGCGCACGATCCCAAAAACGAGTGTAGCGAAGGTGATGTAGTAAAAATTATGGAGACCAGACCGCTCAGCAGAACCAAACGCTGGCGTCTTGTTGAAATTGTAGAAAAAGTGAAATAGGGAATCTGAAAAATGGTACAAGAATACACTAAACTCAACGTGGCTGACAATTCGGGTGCTCAAAAGGTGATGTGCATCCGCATTCTGGGGAGCTCCGGTAAAAAATACGGTACCATTGGCGATATCATCGTGGTTTCGGTCAAAAGCGCTATTCCTGGCGGTCAGGTTAAAAAAGGTGATGTGGCCAAAGCCGTTATTGTCCGGACCAAAAAAGAAATTCGCCGTGCGGATGGAACATATATCCGCTTTGATGATAATGCCGCTGTATTGCTCGATAATCAGTTGGAACCCAGAGGGACCCGTATTTTTGGCCCGGTTGCCCGCGAACTGCGCGAAAAACAATTTATGAAAATTGTATCTTTGGCACCAGAAGTATTGTAAAATAAGACGGGATGGAAAAAAATGAAAATTCGTAAAGGCGATACAGTAAAAGTTATTGCTGGTTCTTACAAATACAAAGGGAAAATTGGCAAGGTGCTTAAAGTATTCCCTGATAAAGAACGCATTATTGTGGAAGGCGTTAATCTGGTTAAGCGACACATGCGTCCCAGCCAGCAAAACCCTCAGGGCGGCATTATTGAAAAAGAAGCGCCCATTCATGTTTCCAATGTAATGTATTACAATACAAAATTTAATACCACAACTCGCATTGGGTATAAGTATTTAGATGATGGCAGCAAAGTGCGTTATTGTAAGAATCCCGAATGTCAGGGCGAAATAATTCCTGATAATGAATAGCGATGATGGAGTAGAACAATGGCAGATTATTATCCGAGACTTTTAGAAAAATACCAGAAAGAAGTCGTACCGCACCTGATGGAAAAGTTTGGTTACAAAAATATTCATCAGGTACCCAAGCTGGTCAAAATCAGTATTAATGCAGGCGTCGGAGAGGCCACACAGGACCCTAAGGCCCTGGAGGGAGCCATTAACGATTTGATGGTCATTACCGGTCAAAAACCTGTTGTAACCAAAGCACGCAAATCGGTATCTAACTTCAAGTTGCGCCAGGGCATGAAAATTGGGGCCAAGGTGACCCTGCGAAAATGGTACATGTGGGAATTTTTAGATCGTTTTATCTCAGTGGCCGTACCGCGCATTCGAGATTTCAGAGGATTTTCTGATAAGTCCTTTGACGGACGCGGTAATTATTCCCTGGGCATACGCGAACAGATCATCTTCCCTGAGATCAATGTTGACAATATCGATAAAATTCGCGGTTTTGATGTTACCTTTGTAACCACAGCCAAAACCGATGAAGAAGGGTACGAATTGTTGAAAGAATTAGGTTTTCCATTCAGAAAAAAATAATGTAAAATGAAGAGGAATCAGGTTTGGCACGTAAAGCATTAATCGTAAAACAGAGACGGAAACAAAAATTTAAAGTTCGCGAGTACAACCGTTGTCAGCGTTGTGGCCGGCCACGCGCGTACTACCGCAAATTTGGTCTATGTAGAATCTGTTTCCGTGAATTAGCCCTTCAGGGCGAAATACCCGGCGTAATTAAGGCGAGCTGGTAGTTGGAAAGGAGACTCAGTAAATGTCAATGACAGATCCAATTGCAGATTATCTCACTCGCATTCGCAATGCTTTGCATGCGCGTCACAAATATGTGGATATTCCTGCTTCCAATTTAAAACGCAAAATTTCGCGTATTTTGTTGGAACAGGGATATATTAAAAAATACATCGTAATTGATGATGGCAAGCAGGGCATTATCCGAATCTGGCTAAAATACGATGAAAATAACGAACCGGTGATTACGCATTTGGAACGCGTAAGCAAACCCGGGCGTCGTGTGTATGCCGATAGCGATAATCTGCCACGAGTGATGAATAATTTAGGAATTGCCATATTAACAACTTCCAAAGGTGTGCTCACTGAGCGACAGGCAAAGCGTTTGAATGTCGGTGGTGAAGTATTGTGTTACATCTGGTAATGAATAGGAGAAGATAAAGTGTCACGTATCGGAAAGTTACCAGTTCCAATTCCGGAAAAAGTTTCGGTCGATCTACAGGCTAATAATTTTATGGTGGTTAAAGGGCCTAAGGGTGAATTGCAACGTCAGTTGCATCCTAAGATGACGATCGAGGTGAAAGAAAATGAAGTGGTAGTAACGCGCCCGGATGATTCGAAGTTTAGCCGTTCTTTGCATGGCTTAACCCGGCAGTTGATTGCCAATATGATCGAAGGCGTTGAAAAGGGCTTTAGTAAAAAATTGCAAATTATTGGTGTGGGATATCGCGCTGAAATGAAGGGTAAAAAATTGGTTCTGACCCTGGGATATTCGCATCCCATAATTTTTACGGCGCCGGATTCCATTACCATCACAACGCCCAGCCCAACCGAAATTATTGTTTCCGGAATTGATAAAGAACTTGTGGGTCTGATTGCTGCCAAAATAAGAAGTTTTCGTAAACCGGAACCATACAAAGGTAAAGGAATCCGCTACGAAAATGAATATGTACGTCGTAAAGCAGGTAAGGCAGCAGGTAAATAAAGCATAAGGTGAGAGCGATGTCCAGAAAAATTAAGAGAAAAAAGAAAATAGTTGGAACAACGGAACGTCCAAGACTGGTTGTTTACCGTAGCAACCGATATTTACATGCCCAGCTGGTAGATGATAGCCAGCGTAAGGTTTTGATGGGTATGTTCGATAGGAGTAAAGTTGCGGCCGAAGCCGTTAAACAGGGTAAAACAAAAACCGAAAGATCAAAAATCCTGGGTAAAATTTTCGCTGAGCAGGCTAAAAAGCTAAAAGTCAGTAAAATTGTATTTGACCGTAATGGCTATCACTATCATGGCCGTGTAAAAGCCTTTGCCGATGGCGCAAGAGAAGGTGGATTGGATTTTTAAAAGATTAGGAGATTGTTGTGGTTGAACGTATCAATCCAAGTGAATTAGAGCTAAAAGAAAAAGTCATTCAAATTAATCGTGTTGCCAAGGTGTTAAAAGGCGGTCGTCGCTTTTCATTCAATGCGGTGGTCGTGGTTGGCGATGGCAAGGGAGTGGTCGGTTTAGGTCTTGGCAAAGCCAACGAAGTTATCAATGCCATTGCTAAAGGCACGGAACAGGCCAAAAAGAACCTGGTGCGCGTGTCGGTCATCAATGGCACCATTCCGCATCCGGCAAAGAGTAAATATGGTGCAGCCTACGTTGTGCTGAAGCCGGCAGCGCCAGGTACTGGGGTAATCGCCGGTGGACCGGTGCGCGCTATCTGCGAAGCTGCAGGCATTACGGATATTCTGACCAAGAATGTCGGTTCTAATAATGTGCACAATGTAAGCAAAGCCACCTTTAACGCATTAAAAGAGATGCGCAGCGCAGAAGAAGTAGCTAAAAAAAGAGGGATTCCTCTTAAAAAATTATTCCGTGGATAATTAGTGACAGGGAATGGAAATTATGGCAAAGAAAAAGAAAGCAGCAGAAAAGAAGATAAAAATTACGCAGGTCCGAAGTTTGATCGGACGGCCGGAAAAGCAGCGCCGTACGATTAAAGCCCTTGGTTTACATCGCATGAACCATAGCGTAGAGCATGTTGCTACACCGCAAATATTAGGAATGATCAATAAAGTACGCCACCTGGTTAAAGTGGAAGAGCTTTAGGAAAGGAATCATAGACGATGGATTTAAGTCAATTACGTCCAGCAAAAGGCGCTACAAAAAACAGAAAACGCATTGGCCGTGGCCAAGGTTCCGGGCAGGGCGTTACAGCAGGAAAGGGCAATAAAGGCTATCGTTCCCGTTCCGGAGCGAAACGGCGCGCCTGGTTTGAAGGTGGACAGATGCCCTTGCAACGTCGCTTACCCAAATTTGGTTTTAAAAATATTAATAAGGTCATTTTTCAGGTTGTCAATGTGGGCGATCTGGCCAAATTAGCCGATCTGGAAACCATCACCAAAGAAGATCTGTTTAAATCCGGTCTGATTCGCAAAAAGAATCAACCGGTTAAGTTGCTGGGTGATGGAGAGCTTGATCGCAAAATTACTATTCAGGTCGATGCGGTAAGTAAATCGGCTAAGGAAAAAATCGAAAAAGTTGGAGGCGTAGTTACTTTAACATGATGCTGGAAACATTTCGAAATATCTTTAAGATTGGCGATTTAAGGAGAAAAATCCTTTTCACTTTGATGATTCTGGGCATTGAACGGATTGGCACGCATATTGTAACTCCAGGAATCGATACGGCTGTGCTGGCAGAAGGATTTCGCCAATTCCAGAACACCCTGTTTGGTTTGTATGACCTTTTTGCTGGTGGCGCGTTTAAAAAGGCAGCGATCTTTGGCCTGGGCATTATGCCTTACATCTCGGCGTCCATTATCATTCAGCTCTTGGGCGCGGTTATTCCATACTTCCAGAAGCTGCAAAAAGAGGGTGAAGAAGGCCGTAAAAAAATCATGCAATACACGCGCTATGGAACGCTGCTTATTTCGGCCATGCAAGCCTTTGGCGTTGCCATATTTTTGCAAAGTATCCAGTTACCGGATGGACGCCTGGCCGTTCCCAATCCGGGCCTGGGATTTCAGTTGCTGACTATGGTTTCCATGGCCTCCGGCACCATGCTTATCATGTGGTTAGGAGAGCTAATTGATCAACAGGGCATTGGCAATGGTATCTCGCTCATCATTTTCATTGGCATTCTTGCCCGATTTCCGGCTGCCATCATGGAAGAATATCAGCAGTTTACCATTGGGCAAAGAGGTCTGTTGGCCGAAATTATGCTCATTGGCCTGGCTTTGGTTGTGATCTATTTTATTGTTCTGCTCACGGAAGGAACACGTAAAATCCCCGTTCAATATGCCAAACGGGTTGTGGGGCGTAAGGTGTATGGCGGCGTAAACACGCATTTCCCCTTAAAAGTCAATACAGCGGGTGTGATGCCCATTATTTTTGCCCAGGCTATTATGTTTGTCCCGTCAACCCTGTTGACCTTTTTGCCCGATAGCGACTTTTTCCTGTCGCTGCAGCAGCTGTTTTCCATGGATTCCTGGTTCTATTGGATCGTGTATGGTTTGATGATCGTCTTTTTTACCTATTTTTACACAGCGATTGCCCTCAATCCGGTTGAAGTGGCTGAGAACCTGAAAAAACAGGGCGGCTTTATTCCAGGCGTTCGTCCTGGTAAAAAGACCCAGGAATTTTTAGACAATATTTTAACCAGGATTACCTTACCGTCCTCCATCTTTTTAGCCATCGTGGCCATTATTCCGGCCATGCTGGCCAAGTGGGCCAAAATTCCTTACAGTCTGGCCTCCTTTTATGGAGGAACTGGTTTGTTAATTATTGTAGGGGTTGCGCTAGACTTTTTGCAGCAGGTCGAATCCCATTTATTCATGCGTCATTACGATGGCTTTATGAAATCAGGACGTGTACGCGGCCGACGTGGTTAATGGAGCATGGTTTTTCTTAAATCAGATCGACAGATTGCTGCAATTCAGAAAAGCAATGAAATTGTAGCAGAAGCTTTAACGTTCATTGAAAAATTTATCGAGCCCGGGGTAGAAACTCGGCTTCTGGATCGCGAGATCGAAAACTTTATCCTTAAGAAAAAGGCCAAACCCGCTTTTAAGGGGCTGTATGGTTTTCCGGCGGCCACCTGTATTTCGGTGAATGATGTGGTGGTACATGGCATTCCGGGAAAGTACAAATTGAAAGATGGCGATATTGTCGGCATCGATATTGGCGTGGAACTGGATGGCTATTTTGGAGATGCAGCCTACACATTCTTGGTGGGCAATGTCAGTTTGCCGGTGCGCAGGTTGTGCCAGGTAACGGAAGAGAGCCTTTACAAGGGGATAGAGCAAGCCAGAGTTGGGAACCGGGTAGGCGATATTTCCGCGGCCATTCAGGAGCATGTCGAAAGACATGGCTATTCGGTGGTCCGCGAGTTTGTCGGTCATGGGGTTGGTATTAAACCGCATGAAGACCCTCAGGTACCCAATTATGGGAAAGCGGGCACCGGCATGAAGTTGAAACGGGGCATGGTTCTGGCTATTGAGCCCATGATCAATATGGGAAAGCACGAAGTTTACGTGGAAAGCGATCAATGGACCGTGCGCACAGCGGATGGGAAGCCATCGGCGCATTACGAACATTCTGTGGCTATCTTAGATGATGGCCCGCTAATCTTATCAAAAAGAAAGTAGGAGAAAAGGTTTTGGGTAAAAAACAAGAAGCCATACGTGTAGATGGAGTAATTAAAGAAACATTGCCCAATGCCTCATTTATTGTTGAACTGGAAAATGGCCATGAAGTGCTGGCCTACATTTCCGGAAAAATGCGCATGCATTTTATTAAAATATTGCCAGGAGATAAAGTAAGTTTGGAATTATCTCCATACGATTTGACTCGTGGTAGAATAGTTTACAGATATAAATAGAAGGAATGTGCGATGAAAGTGAGAGCCTCAGTAAAGAAGATTTGCGACGGATGCAAGATCGTGCGCCGTAAAGGTGTCGTACGTGTAATTTGTAGTAAAAACCCAAAACATAAACAACGTCAAGGTTAACAGGATAATAGGAGGCAATTTTGGCTCGTATAGCAGGTGTCGATCTACCTAAAAATAAACGCGTGGTTATTGGCTTAACCTATATTTATGGAATTGGCCGCCCTTCGGCCCAGAAAATTTTAGCCGATGCAGGTGTCGATGAAAATGTGCGCGTTAAAGATTTAGCAGATGAAGATATTCGTAAGATTCGTACGATCATTCAGAACGAATATAAAGTAGAGGGTGCGCTTAAAGCCGAAGTGAATATGAACATCAAACGGTTGATGGATATCAACTGTTATCGTGGCATTCGTCACTATCGCGGGTTGCCGGTTCGCGGTCAACGCACCAAGACCAATGCACGTACGCGCAAAGGCCGTAAACGTGTTGTTGGCGCTAAAAAGAAAAAATAAAGTGAAATTGGGGAGATAAAAATTGGCATCACCAAAACGAAGAAGAACACAAAAGAAAAAAGTTCGTGTTGAGCCACATGGTAAGGCCCATATTAAGGCCACATTTAATAATACGATTATTTCTATTACGGATATTTACGGAAATGTGATATCCTGGGCATCGGCCGGTGTTGTGGGCTACAAAGGATCACGTAAAAGTACGCCTTTTGCCGCCCAGGTCGCTGCTGAAAATGCGGCCAAACAGGCCATGGATATGGGCTTACAGAGCATAGATGTTGAAGTAAAAGGACCGGGTTCCGGTCGTGAAGCCGCTATTAAAGCATTGCAGGCGGCAGGGTTAAATATTTTATCGATTCGTGATGTGACACCCATTCCACACAATGGGTGCCGGCCACCTAAGAAAAGACGCGTTTAAAGTTATGGAGATGGTAAATGGCAAGATATAAGGGACCAAGAGGAAAAATTGTCCGTAAATTCGGCGAAAACATTTTTGGAAATCCAAAGTTTGATCGGTTGCTGGCTAAAAAGCCTTACCCGCCCGGTCAACATGGTATGAAGCGTAAAAAAGTGAGTGATTATGCCTTGCAATTGCGCGAAAAGCAAAAAGTAAAATACATGTACGGACTGCTGGAAAAACAGTTCCGCCGTTTCTTTAGCAAGGCCGAGCGCATGAAAGGCGTAACCGGTGAAAATCTGTTGCAGTTGCTGGAAAGCCGTCTGGATAATACGGTTTACCGACTTGGTTTTGCTATTACCAGAGCGCAGGCCAGGCAGATGGTGTTACATCGTCATATCATGGTGAATGGCAAAGTGGTCAACATACCGTCTTTTATTTTGAAACCGGGCGATGTCATTCAGGTGCGCGAAAAAAGCCGGCGGTTAGCCATGTTCCATGAGGCTCTGAAACGGGTAGATGCCGATCGCATGTTGCCCTGGCTGGAACTGGACAAAGCTAACATGACCGGAAAATTCCTCGATCGTCCAAAACGCGAGGATATTCCTGTTAATGTTCAGGAAAGTATGATTGTAGAGTTGTATTCTAAGTAAAATAGTAATTATTGGAAGATAAGGTGGTTATGAACTTATCGAATTTTCAAATGCCAGAAAAAATTGAAGTTGATGACGCAACATATAAAAATACCTATGGACGGTTCATCGTCCAGCCTTTAGAAAAAGGCTACGGAGTTACCCTGGGTAATATGATGCGTCGTGTATTGCTCTCTTCGTTAGAAGGAGCGGCTATTACAGCCATTAAAGTGAATGATGTACAGCACGAATTTTCTACCATTGAAGGTATCTACGAAGATTTGCCGGAAATTATCCTCAATTTAAAGCAGCTGCGCCTTAAATTGCTGGATAAGGCTCCGGAGAAAATCGTATTGCGTTTGAAAGGGCCGATGGAGTTTACGGGTAAAACTGTGCAGGAAAATGCAACCAATCTGGAAGTTTTAAATCCAGACCTGCATATTGCCACCCTGAATGAAAAGGCCGTTTTAAACATGGAGCTGTACCTGGGCACAGGACGGGGCTACAATGTTGCCGAGGAAAACAAGAATGAGGATATGCCCCTGGGTGTTATTCCCATCGATTCTATTTTTTCTCCGATTTTAAATGTCAATTACACTGTAGAAAATACGCGTGTGGGGCAGAGAACAGATTTTGAAAAGCTGGTGCTCGATATTACGACCGATGGAAGCATCACGCCGGATGAAGCCCTGACCCAGGCTGCGAAAATCATTAAAGAGCACTTGCAGATATTCGTCAATTTCGATATTGAATCTCAGGAAGAAGAGAAACAGGAAATTGACGAAGAAACCCTGCGCATTCGCAAGCTGCTCAAGATGAGTGTGGATGAGCTGGAACTTTCGGTACGTTCACACAACTGCCTGAAAGCAGCCAACATCAAAACCATTGCCGATCTTGTGCGGCGCGATGAGCAGGAAATGCTCAAATTCAAAAACTTTGGACGCAAATCCTTGACCGAATTGTCCAAAATCTTGCAGGAACGTGGTTTACAGTTTGGTATGGATGTAGATCAATATCTAAAACCCGAAGAGAGTAAAAAATAGCTTAGAATAGGGATTTGAGATGCGACACAGAAAAAAAGGAAATCACTTAGGAAGGACTGCCAGCCACAAAAAAGCATTGATGCGTAATTTGGCGGCTCAAGTCTTTGAACATAAAGAGATTCGTACGACCCTGGCTAAAGCCAAAGAACTGCGGTCTTATGTCGAACGTTTGATCACCTATGGTAAAAAGGGAACCTTGCACCATAGGCGCCTGGCTTTTCAGTTTTTACAAAACAAACAGGCCGTTAAAACGCTGTTCGATGAAATTGCTCCCATGTACGAAAATCGGGCTGGCGGCTACACACGGATTATCAAATTAGGCAATCGTCAGGGAGATAATGCAGCTATTTCTATTTTCCAGCTGGTAGGTTTCGAAAAAATAAAGCCCAAATCGGAAAAGAAGAAAAAGACCGAAGGCAAGAATAAACCTGCGCCTAAAAAAGAACAGGAAGTTTCAACCGTTGAAGAGCCGGTTGAAACTTCAGGCGAGGCAACGCCTGCCGCTGAAGAACCGGAAGAACAAACGGCTGAAGTAAAGGAAGAAACGCCAGCTGATCCCGAAAAAGCCGAATCTGAAGAAACAGAAAAAGAAGATTCTCAGGAAAGTAAAAAAGAATAGTAATTTTCCTCCCTCCCTAAAAGAGCCATCTGTAATGTTTTGCAGGTGGCTTTTTTTTATCTGTGCCTCTTTCTTGCATTGAGTCCAACTCTTCTCTATATTTATTTTCATTAAAAATATAGAGTTATTCTATGGCAAAGTACTTTTTTTGTTTGATATTATTACTCTTGAATCCTTTGGTTGCCCAGCAACGGGGGCTCTGGATTGTCAGACATTCTCTGAATTCTGTGCAGGATCTGGAGCGCCTGGAGCAAATTCAGCAAAAAATAGGATTGAGCGATATCTACCTGCAGGTAAGAGCATTGGGTTCCAACGTTTATGAACAAACCGCAAACCATCCGCTCTTTTTGGACGAGATAGTTCGTTTCTGCCAGTTACATGGCATCCGTCTCCATGCCTGGATTAATGTGAATTACATCTGGAGTAGTGAACAGCCTCCTTCCGGCCAAAACCATCCCTTTCGGCTGGATGCCGATCATTTGATGAGCAATGCGCAGCAAGATGAACCTGATTTACATCAATTGAGAGAAAAGGGCGTCGAGGGATTTTTTGTAGATGCTGAGGCTTTTGCCAATTACCAACAGGTGTCGGCCTTAATTAAGCATCTACTGCTCGACAAACAATTGGATGGAATCCATCTCGATTATCTGCGCTATCCGGGGCAGGGATTTATCTTTTCCAGGTATTTACGAACCAAATTTATGAAAAAGTACTACATCGATCCCCGCTTGTATTTTAGTGAATTATTGCCCGATCTGGAAGGTCAAAAGCGGTATCAAAACTTTTTACTAAACGAACTCAATAATTTAGTCGAGAATCTGCGTAATGTTGTTAAAGGTTTTAAAAGGGACGCTATTTTTTCGGTGGCGGTAAAGCCAGATTTAGCAGCGGCCCGAACAAACTACTATCAGGATTGGCTACACTGGCTAAAAAACGCGACATGCGATCAGGTGCTGATCATGAATTATGCGCCGGATGATTATGTGTTTAATAAAAATCTAATAGGCGCAGAAAAAATCGCCTTCAGTCACAAAATTATCTGTGGCATTGGCGCTTATTATCTGGATCAGAAAAAGTTAGAACAGCGAATCAATATTGTTGAGCGATCAAAATTGGGAGGATTTGCCCTTTTTTCTTTTACGACCATTAAAGAGCAGCCAGAAATTTTGTCTCTGGTGAAACGAAGATAAATGCAAATGTATTGATGGAAAACGGAACTTATGGGAAAAATTTTGGTAGTTGCCGGTCAAAAGGGTGGAATTGGCAAGACCACAACAGTAGTCAACTTAGGGGCAAGTCTGGCCATTTTCAATAAATCGGTCCTGTTGGTCGATCTTGACCCCCAGGGCAGCATTGGAATTAGTTTTCAATTAGATGAATATCATGTTAAATTAGGCCTGTACGATGTCATTATTAATGATCTGGCGTTAACTAACGCCATCGTAAACAGCGCTCTCGATAATCTGGACATCGTGCCCATGAATATCAGAAGTGAAGAGATGGAAGTTGAACTCTATTCCAAGGCGCTAAAGATCGATATGCTGGACACGATTTTGAAACCGGTACGTAGTTTGTATGACTACATCATCATTGATTGTCCGCCTAATTTAGGCGCCATGACTCTGAACGGCCTGGTTGCAGCCGATGAAGTACTAATTCCGGTTTTAGGCGAATACTATGCCTTAAAATCGTTGGGTAAATTTTTAAATACATTGAAAAATATCAGCCGAAAATACAACCGCAAACTCAAAATCGCGGGGATATTAATTACCATGTACGATAACCGGATAAAAAAGCAGCGGGAAATAAGCCGCTATTTGCGCGAGACCTTTAAAAACCTGGTGTTTCAGACGGTTATCCCCAGAAATTCACGAGTGGCAGAAGCGCCGGCCGTTGGCAAGCCGGTCATTTTACACGATATTCGTTCCAAAGGCGCTTTAAGTTATTTAAAATTGGCAGAAGAGATTTTGGAAAGAGATAATAAAAAACAATAGAAAGGATGGAATCGTGGAAAAATTTTATATTCGAACCACTGACCTTGAGAAAAAAGTCCATTCTGTAAAGTTACCGTATCTGGCCTGGAAGGTATTGTTCTTATTGGCAGAAAAGCAATCGGTTAAAAACCTAACTGAACTTTTAGATGAAAAAGTGGAGCATGTAGAGAAAGCCATTTCCATATTGGAAAAGGAAGGTCTGGCCCAGGAAGCCGTGGAAGCCGAACAGGAAGCGGCGCCTGTTGAAGAAGAAAAGGAACCGGAAAAGGTTGAAACCGAAGGCAAGAAAGAAGAAATAGCCGTAGAGCAACCAGCTGTTTCAGAAGAAGCCCCTTCTGAAGAGCCAGCTTTAGAAGAGCCGGTCGCAGAGCCATTAGCAAAAGCAGAGCAGCTTGCGGAGGCCCTGCAGGAGGAGGAAGCGGAAGAGGAGGAAGAAGAGAGCGGGCTGGAAGAAAGCGACGAATTTAAGGGAATTGGCGATTTTGAATTACCTGAAATGGAAGAGGAATCGGATCTGGAAGAAGAAACCTCCGAACTGGAATCAAAAGTTTCTGAAATGGAAGAACCCGAGTCGGAGATCGATCTGGTGCAGGTAGAAGAAGAAGCGACGGAAAAGTTAGAAGTCGATTTTGAAAATATAGAAGAACCTGCGGTAGAAGAGGAAGTACAGGAAGAAAAAATAGAGCGCGCGAGCGCGCCCAATCTACTGGTGATTGACGACAGCATTGTAATCCGCAAGATGGTAGAGCTGGCTTTAGAAGGAGAAGATGTGATTTTAGATGCAGCCACCAGCGGAAAGGAAGGTCTTAAAAAACTGGATGAGGTTAAACCGGATATTGTAATTCTGGATTTAATGTTGCCCGACATTAGCGGCATCGATCTGTTAAAGACCATCAAAGCCTCTCTGGGGATTCCGGTTATCATGTTGTCGGGGAAAGATTCGCCGCAGATGATTGAAAAAGCCAAAGCCGAAGGGGCCGATGCCTTTTTGCCCAAACCCTTCAGGGATGAAGACCTGGTGAAAACCATTCATGAACTGTTAAAAAAATAAGCGTAAAGTGAAAAGTTATGAATAGCGAAGCTCGAGTTTCTCTGATAAAACTTTCGGATCAGTATTTTGCCATAGAAATTAAGTACATTCGTGAAGTTTTACCTTTACCGCAGATTACAAGAGTGCCTAATGTGGATCGACAGTTTATAGGAGTGTTTAATCTACGCGGCAAAATTGTACCGCTAATTGATATCGGTCCGGTATTAAAAATAGAAAATCTGGAACTCAAACCTAATTACTTTGTGGTCTATTGTGTGGTGAACGGTAAATACGCCGGCCTGTTAGCCGAAAAAGTGCTGGAAATGCGCGATCTGGAAACCGAACAACTCCATGTGCCGGGAACGGAAGTCAATCCCGAATTATTGCCCTACATTTCTGCGATTTATGAAGATAACCAATATGGGGCCATTTATGTGCTGGATATGATTTCGATCTTTGAGTCAGCCGAAATCAATAAATATCGTTTTGAATAGCAAGGGTGGCTGATTGTGGCCCAACTTTAACCTGATGAGGGCTTTATGAGAACCGACATTAAATATCTGTTTTTACGTTTATCGCTGCTATTTTTTGCTGTTTGTCTGATTGCCTTTTTTGTCGCCATTGTCTTGCAAAAAAGAGCAACATTGGATGACATTATTATAAATCAGTCAAAGCAATTATCGTTGATTGGCAATGCCTTTGTCTCGTTTGTACCGGTCGATTCTGTCCAGCAGGCCAATGCAAACCAGATAGAAAAGCAGATTAAGCGCTTCCGTTTACGGTTAAAGGTGGCAAAGAATTATCGCCTCAGAGTCTTGCAAATTGAAGGAACGCATACCAAAATCGTGTTTGACGAACAAGATGTCAAAGCGTCCGGTCGTGATTTTGACCTGTGGAAAGAGATGCAGGAGGCCCTGCAAACCAATCGTCAAACATTCCATTTAAATCAGGAAGCCGGCCACCATATCTACAGCTTAATCCAGCCGCTGCAGATTAAGAACATAATGAGCAAGCGCCTGGTTCTGATCAGCAGCGATCTAAACCAATTTACCAGGGATGATATTAAAGATTTAAAAATCCATGGCTTTGCTTTTCTGGGCGTGTGGTTGATTCTCACTTTCCTGGTTTTCCTCTTTCTTAAATCCATCGATACCGGATTGTTGTACTTAAGGGAATCCTTTAAACGTTTAAAAGAAGGTAAAACCATTCTGGAGCCAGAGAACAATCTGCGCTATTTCAGGCAAGAACTGTCGTTATTAAAAGAAGCCTCGCGTAAATTTGTCCAGATTGAAGAGGTGCAATTAGATCGTAGTGAAGAACAAAAGCAAATTAAGGAATTTTTACGCATTGTTACCGCAGCTGCCGAAGGTGATTTTACGGTACAGGCCCATGTTACAGCCGATGCCCTGGGCGCTTTGTCCGATTCATTTAATTTGATGATCAACGACCTAAGCAATTTGATCAGAGATGTGAAAAAAGCGGTCATCCAGGTAGCGGATTCTACCGAGAATATTTTAACGAATATTGAACAGATGGCTCAGGGAGCAGTCGATCAAGCCGCGCAAACGGAGAATATCAGCAATCTGGCCCATGACATGAATGAGCTGATTATCGATACCAGCAAGAGCGCACAGGAATCAGCCAAAGCTGCCGAAGAGGCGCGCCAGGTGGCTGAAAAGGGAGGGCAAATTGTACATAAAGCCATTGAGGGGATGCACAAAATCCGATATTCTGTGCGGGAAACCATGAAACAGGTGCGCTTTTTAGATGAAAATTCGGCGCGGATTGGTGAAATCTCCGATTTTATTGCCGAGATTTCCAGCAGAACCAATCTGCTGGCCCTCAATGCTTCCATCGAAGCGGCCAGAGCCGGCGAGGCCGGAAAGGGATTTAGCATTGTGGCCGAAGAGATTCGAAATCTGGCGGAGAGCACCAACACTTCGGCCGAGGAAATTTCTAAACTAATCGAGGGAATTCAGAAAAGCATCTCCCTGACTCTGGAAAATATTGAAGCCGGAAATACGGAAGTGGCCGCCGGCGTGCAGTTAGTGGACCAGGCCGGAGATGCTTTACGGGAAATCCTGGAGAAGGTGAAAATTTCTTCTTCTGCGGCCGCAGATATTTCGCTGGCCACCGAAGAACAGACCAAATATAGCGAACAAATTACCAGAGCCCTGAAAGAGATTGCGGGAATCGCCAAAACAACGGCAGATCGGGCTCAGCAGTCAAAGGTGGCTGCTCAACAATTGGAAGCTTTGTCCAAAGAATTGAACAAAGCGGTTGAAAAATTTAAGTTGAGTAACAACGGAGCAAGCCAATGATTGAATTGAATAAAGCCATTTCATTTAACACCTTCTTTTTCCTGCAATTAATGGAAAAAGTGCTAGACCGCTTACGTAACGATTTTGATCCCAGGGCCGTTGAATTTTTAGAAACCCTGGCCTACAAGGTTCGTCAGGCGGAAGACCCTCTGGAAGTGCTGGAAAAATTGGCCCGCTTTCAGCAAACCAACGAAATGACCATCTTTCTGTTTGACATGCTGAACCGCCTGGAAAAGATGGACCCGCAAAAGGCCGTTAAAGGTCTTGATGGACTGGTGACCGATTTTGTGAATTTACTGGCCCTCATGGTAGAGGATGAAGAAATTGTTAAGGGATTACAGGAGGTGCGGGGAGAATTCGCTCCTCTACTTCAGGAGGAAGAAGTGACGGAAGCCCCGGTAGAGAGCGAGACAGAGGAAGCTCTAACTTTTGATGAATTTTATTTTAAATATGTTCGCGAACAAATTTTAAATGCTTTTCCGGAGAAAAACCGAAAAGAGATGGAATTATTGCTGGAAAATCTGATTCACAATTTGCATGGTAATGAGTTGTGGGTTAACGAAGTGAGCCCCCTGATGCAAAGCTTGCAAAAAATCCTTCCTGCTCATTTAACAGAAGTCCAGGCTTCGGTTTTAATGGAGCAGGCCGCAAAGAACATTCCACACATTGTCGACCTGCTAAAAGAGTTGAAGGCTCAGCATCCGCAATTAATTGAATCCATTTTGAGTACAGGTAAGGTGCCGGTTCAGGAAGAAAAAGGCGAAGAAACCATAGACGATTTATTGAAAGCCTATTTTTATTCGGAAGTCGATGATCATGTAAAAATTCTGGAAAAGTTGCTGATTCAGCCCCTGTCCGGCGATTCTTTTGCCAATTTGATCAAAAACCTGCGCTCGCTAAAAGAGTTGAGTATGATTCACGGGTACAACGGAATCGAGTTCTTTTGCGACAATGTGATTAAAATGTTGCGGAAGCACCAGGAGCAAATTTTAACCAATCCGGATGCTGCACAGAACATACTGCAAAAAGTACTCAAGGTTTTGAAAGACGTGGAACATTTTGAATCCGGTTTGCAAACCAAAGAACAACTGGAACTGGTCAATCAATTCAGTGAGGAATTGGAGCAAAACTTACAAAGCAAAAAAGAGCCGGAAAAGGTGGAGGCCAAAGAGCAGGAAGAGGCGGAGGTGGAGGAACCTCTGATCTCATTGCAAGATGAAGCGCAGATTCACCAGATTTTTAAAGACCTGTGCCAGAAAATTACCGATCGATTACGCCCCTTTTCCGAAGAAGGACAGACCAGCCTGTTCGTCGAAGCCCTAAACACTCTGAGCCAGACGGCATTCTGGGTTGAACCTTCTTTGCCGCAAACCATCCTGGAGCTCTTAAAAGAGCGCTACCAGCAGGTACAGGAGGCAGAGCATATCGATAAAACAGAAGCGCTGAAAGCCCTGGAGAGCATCTGGAACGATTTTACGCAACAACTGACAGGCGACAGAAGTTTTGAAGCTATCGGACAGCAACTCAGTCAGTTTAACCTGGAGGCTTTTGAACAGCTTGAGCAATTAACCCTTTTTGATCCAGCAGTTCAAAAGGCTCTGGTGGAATCGTTGCGTGCCTTATG
This sequence comes from Caldithrix sp., assembly GCF_056497305.1. Classification (NCBI taxonomy): domain Bacteria; kingdom Pseudomonadati; phylum Calditrichota; class Calditrichia; order Calditrichales; family Calditrichaceae; genus Caldithrix; species Caldithrix sp. Next base: position 21,693 of record NZ_JBSMDE010000142.1, read on the forward strand.
GCAAAAAACAAGACCTCTGGTAACCGAAGCCTGGCTGGACCGAGAGCCGGAAGCCATGTCTCAAATGGAGCGATTTTTACAGCAGACCAAAGCCGATTTACAGTTATTGGCCTTTGATTTTTATTTACCCCTCCCTGAATTTTTACTCAACAGTCTGCACAGGGAAGAAGGTGTGCAAGTGACAGAAGAGCTGGCCCAGGAAATTGCCAAAGCCGTTGACCTCTTTTTGCAACGCCTGGAGCAAAAGGGAGCCGATGGTCAGGTGGATGACCTGGTTGAAATTTTAACAGAATTGTTGAGCGCAGAAGAAAAAGAAGAGCCCATTTCTGAGGATGAAAAAGATTTTCGGGAAGAGAGCCAGCAGCATATTCAAAACGCTATAGAGATCATCGAAAAACTGGTAGCGCAACCGGATCAGCGTGAATGGTTCAAAGAAATAGCCAGCGAAATCCATGCGGTCTATTCGGCTGCCCAGTTTTTAGGTAAAGAGCGCATCGCCGATGCCGCGCTGGTGGTGGAAGAAACGGCAGAAATGTTTTCCGATCCACAGGTTGAAATGCCGGATGATCTGCTGGATTCCTTGAAAAGCGCCCTGCAGGCAATGGAACAGAATATCCAGCAACCTTCGAGTGAATTGAAAAAGCCCTTTGAGACTTTGCAGAATATTCTCGACCGACTGGTGCTGGAAGAGCAGGTGGAAACGGAGGGCGCTGAGCCTGCAGAAGAAAAAGCGCAAACCAGATTAGTGGAAGAAAAGCCCCTGTTCTCTCCAGATAAAACGGGCCTGGCCGAAGTTAAGGAAATTTTCAAAGAGGATGCACAATCCTTAATGCTCGAATTAAAAAAAGCCAATAGCGCCCTGCTTGGCAATCCACAGGACGAGGCAGCCATTTACGATATGGATCAGGCTGTGCATGCCTTAAAAAATGCGGCCCGAATGACCGGGCAACCCGAACTGGCAGCCATATTTGGACGCATGGAAGAAATATTGGAAGAGATCAAGAGCGAGCCGGCGGCCAGCAGCGAAGAAATCCAGAAAGAATTTAAGAGTATTATTGACGAACTGGATGCGATGATCATCAAGGGCGAGGTGGAAACAGCCGAACTGGATGCCCTGGTTCTGCGCCTTGACAGCCTTTTGAATAAGGTGTTAGGAGTCCGAAAAAGCGCCGATGAACGCAGTCAACGTTTACGGGAACTATTTTTGGAAGAAGCAAAGGATCTGATCGAAAAAATCAACAATGCTTTGCTGGAGCTGGAAAAAGTACCGGAGAGCAGCACGGTTCTGGCCGAGTTATTGCGCCATTTACACACCCTGAAAGGGGGCGCCCTGATGGCCAATTTTAATAAAGTGGGCGAGGTGGCGCATAAATTGGAAGATTATTTTCAGCTCTACCGATCTCAAAATGCAGAGACCAAGCTGGAATTGCTGCCAACGGCCTTTACCATGATCGATCTGATCAGCGAGATGGTCCGCGCTATTGAGTTAGGTAAGCCGGAGATTGTTTCTAATTTTACGGCGCGCCTGGCCGACATGGACAATAAACTGTTCTTCCTGAAAGACTTCGAAATTCCACACGAAGCTCTGGAACAAATTCCGGCTATTATGCCTAAAGCCGCTGGCCCGGTGGCGGTGCAAGAATCGGATAACACGCTAAAAGTAAAAGCCTCTTACCTGGATCATCTAATCAATTTAGCCACTGAGATGGTTATTTCCCGCACCGAGCTGAATTCTTATTTTGAAAACCTGAAAAATCTCTTTTATGAGCTGGATCATCGTAAAAAAGATTTGCGCGCTTTTGTCCATCAATTAGAAGATTTTGTAGAGGAGCGCACCTTTAATGAAATCAAAGGCATGATGCCCCAGAGCCAGGAGGATTGGGAGACCCTGCGCAACTACACGGAGATCATTAAATCGATTTCTGGCGATTACTACAAAACGACGGGCGCCATGGGCAAAATCATCCGTTTTCTGGAGCGTCACATCAGCCAGCTCTCGGTTCTGAGCAAAAGCATCCATAATGATCTGTTAAAAGCACGCATGATACCGGTCGGCTCGTTGTTCGAACGTTTTAAACGTCCCATCCGCGATTTAGCCAGAGCACAGAAAAAGCAGGTAGAACTGGTCATAGAAGATAATGATGCCGAAATGGATCGGGCCATGATCGAAGCCCTGTACGAGCCTTTACTGCACATTTTACGTAATGCGGTGGACCATGGCATTGAAAAGAGCACGGAAAGGAAGAAAGCGGGCAAGGATCCTAAAGGGGAAATCCTTTTACGGGCCCGCCAGGAAAAAAATCAGGTGGTGGTCGAAGTGATTGACGACGGGCGTGGTATCGATCTGGAAAAGGTGAGAGAAAAAATTGTTAAGATGGGACTGGCCAGTAAGAAAGAAGCGGCTAAAATGCCGGAAAGCCGTTTGTTGGAATACATCTTTCAGCCTGAATTTTCCACCAAAAGCCGGGCCACAAAAACGTCCGGACGCGGCATCGGTCTGGATGTGGTGGCCATGGAGATTCAGAAATTAAAAGGCATTGTGCGGGTTAAGACCGTACCGGGCCAGGGAACCGTCTTTTCCATTCGTGTGCCATTGACTCTGATTGTCTCTCACGCCATGGTCATCAAATTTCACGACATTTCATTGGCCATCCCGCTGCTGGCTGTAATGGAATCCATCAGGATTACAGATAAAGACATCCTGCTGGATGATGAACGAAAATATATTCAGGTACGCGGGAAGTTACTGCCTTATGTAGACCTGGATAGTATTTTAAAGTTTCCGGGCGATGAACAGACAAAGCCGGCGCCTAAAAATATTGCCCTGGTATTACACGATTCGGGTGTGAGCATTGCGGTGGGGATTGAAGAAATTAAGGGCCGCCAGGATATCATCATTAAGAACCTGGGTAATCTCCTGCAAAATGTGGAGGCCATCGCCGGGGGTACCATCTTACCGGATGGAGAAGTGGCGCTTATTCTGGATTACGCGGCCATCATTCATCGCGTGGAGGCCGAATATTTTGGCAGTACCAGAGAAAAAGTACTGGTACGTAAAGTATTGCCCAAGAGTAAAAAAGCGGAAGAAAAACCTCAGCCGCCGGTCACCGATTTTGTGGTCAAAAAGGTGGTGGGCAGAAAACCAAGGATTTTGGTGGTCGATGATTCCATGAGCGTCCGGAATTTTGTCAGCGCTTTTTTAAAGAAGCACGGCTTTGAAACTCTGGAAGCCGTAGACGGGCAGGAGGCTCTGGAAAAAGCAAAAGAAACTGAGATTGACCTTTTGATTACCGATCTGCAGATGCCCAATATGAATGGCTTTAAACTGAGCGAGAATATCCGAGCCATGGAACAATACAAAGATTTGCCCATCATTATCTTAACCGCTCAGGTAGGTAAAAAACAGGAGCAGAAGAGCGAGGCGGTGGGCGCCAATGCCTTTGTCTCAAAACCATTTAAGGAAGATGACTTAATTCGTATGGTAAAAACTTTTGTCCAGGTGGAATGAAATTTTTGAAAACAATACAACGATTTAATCATATTTATCTTTACTTGCTCATTACGGCCCATGTTTTAGCCGCCCAGATTACTATTGTAAAAGAACCGCTGATTAGCGGACAGGTGCGCTGGTCGGGAACGGTTCTTATTCAGGGCGATGTGATCATCGCGCGTGGCGCCAGGCTGGTTATTGCTCCGGGTACGGTCATCCAATTTGCGGTGCATGACATGCACAATTCTGGATCGGATCCCACACGTTGCGAATTAATTGTAAAAGGAGCGTTGATTGCCCGGGGGCAGATCGACCGCAAAATTGTTTTTACTTCTGCAGCCGAGCGCCCCAAAATGCACGACTGGTATGGGATTAAGATCATTAATCTGAATCAACCCGCGCAATTTGAGTATGTGGTGGTGGAATATGCTTACAATGGCTTTGATATTAAAAAGAGCAACCCTCTGATTCGCTATTCGCAAATTCGTTACAATTACAATTCCGGATTGCGTATTGCTGTGCGCTCGCGGGCAAAATTGTCCGGTAATATTATTCAGGAAAATGGCTATGCCGGGGTCATTTGTGAAACGGGCGCTGAACCCATCCTGACCGATAATGTCATTACCAAGAATCAAATAGGCGTAATCATTTTTGGTACAGCCAAACCCGATCTTGGTAATTTAGACGCAGACAATCAAGGCAGAAACGGCCTGTTCGAGAATTACGATTACGACCTGTACAACCACAGTAGCAATGCGATTAAAGCGGAAGGCAATTCCTGGGGAACCCAGGAAAGGGAGGTTATTTTACAACATATTTACGATGGCCAGGATGCGCCGCAATACGGCCTGGTGGATTTTAATCCCATTATTGGCAATATCGATCTGGAACAAAAAATCCTGATTGCCCAACAGTCCGAAAATTACCGACAAGGACAGCCTCCTGCTGGAGGGCAGGATTCCACGGCTGGCGAAAAAATCGTTGAAAAAAATGTAAAAATTCCAGAAATTCCGCTTGAACAGGATACCATCAGTTTGATGGAACCGGTGAGGCTGGCTGAGAGCAAAAGCCAGTCACAACCTGAATCAATCAGGACGGCCGCATCTGATGCACTTACGAAAGCCGAACCCAGGATTGACTTTAATCAGATATTTTTGTCTGTCTTTCTGGATCGTGGCTTAAAGATAAAAAAGAAAGAGGTTCCCTTTGTTTCCAATCCCGAACTGGGATTAAATGATCACGGAAATGTAATTGTTCGTGTCATTGTAGGACGAGATGGCCTTGTGGAAAAGGCGGAAATTTTAAAAAGTCTGAATTATTATTACGATAAACTGGCTCTGGAAGCGGCTAAAAAGTTTGTTTTTGAACCAGGAACAGTAAAAGGTGTCAAGGTTCGATTTTCGACTACACTGATCTTTAAATTTTAGGTAATGGGGATTGATGTGAGCAAAAAGCGAAAATTGTACGTGGCTATTGCCGGCAATATTGGAGCGGGAAAAACGACTTTAACGCGCATGTTAAGCCAGAAGCTGGGCTGGAAAGCCTATTATGAAAAGGTGATAGACAACCCCTATCTTGAAGATTTTTATCAGGACATGAGTCGCTGGAGTTTTCATCTGCAAATCTATTTTTTATCTCACCGCTTTAAAACCCAACAAGAGATCACACTGTGGCCCGATTCCTGCATTCAGGACCGCAGCATTTACGAAGATGTGGAAATTTTTGCCACCACTCTGCACAAGCAGGGCTACATGTCCGATCGGGATTTTGACAATTACAAAGCGCTGTTTGAAATCATGGCCAGCTATTTGCGCAAACCGGATTTGATTATCTATTTGCAGGCCTCAACCGATCGTCTGTTTGAACATATCAAAAAACGCGGCCGTTCGTATGAGCAGGGCATTGATCGCAATTATCTGGAACAGTTGAATCAGGCTTATGAAGACTGGATTGATCGTGCTAAAGCCGAAGGCATGAATATTTTTACCTTCAATATGGAGCACCGCGATTTTGAGCATAATGAACGCGATTTTAATATTTTGTACAAATCCATTCGTGATCTGGAAAATCAGACGTGGCTAAACGGTGTTTACTGATAACTTACTATTTCCCGCCAACCGGGGGCGGAGGCGTACAGCGTCTCGTCAAACTGATTAAATATGCCGGAAATTGGGACTGGCAGTTTACCGTGTTCACTGCCCTGGAAACACAAAACCAACTTGTTCAGGATCCTTCACTGCTCCGGGAAATAGCACCGCAAACGCAGATCATCCGACTGCCCTTTGCCTTAGGCCCGGCAACTCAAAAAAATCTGAAAGCCAATTATGTTACACGCTGGTTAAGCGCATTTTTGTTCGTGCCCGATAGCCGTAAAAAATGGATGGAAGCGGCCTGGCAAGAGGTCAGGCAAATTTTGAAGCAGCAGCCATTTGATCTGGTGTTGATCTCCATTCCGCCTTACTCGCTTTCCTTTTTAGCGTCCAGAATCCGGAACCATTTCTCCGTGCCGGTGGTGCTCGATGTGCGCGATCCATGGACCATGAATCCATACAAAATCCATCCTACGCCGTTTCATCGTTGGTTAGATTGGCGGATGGAGCGAAAAGCCATGGGGCAGGTGCAGTTTGGCATTTCTGCTTACCGCAGAGTGGTCGATTATTACGCACGCACCATTCCGGGCTTTCAGCGAAACAACTGGCGGGTGATCCCCAATGGCTATGATGAAGAGGATTTTCAGGGTCTGGCGCCAGGCAAAGCGCACGAGGCAGAATTTAAAATCGGTTTTTCCGGAACCATTTATTCCCATTTGAACCATCCGACTCCCTTGTTTAAGGCCATGGTTTTATTAAACAAGAAATGGCCGGCGCAGGGGGCAAAACTGCGGTTTATTCACGTGGGCAAAGCAAACATTGACCTGCAAAAATTAGCAAATCGATTTGGCCTGCTCAATCAGGTGCAGCGTTTGGGCTATCTGCCCCATCAGCAGGCGCTTGCGGCCTTACAGGAAATGGACAGTTTGTGTTTTATTCTCGATGACCGCGATAAGCGCAGCAGGTTTACCATTGGCGGTAAGGTTTACGAATATCTCAGACTTAAGCGGCCCATTCTGGGCCTGGTTCCGGAACAGGGGGAGGCCGCCGATCTGCTGCGCAAGACAAAATCCGGCGTAGTGATCAGTCCGCAAAAGACCAATGCGCTGGCTTATTTGCTACTGCAATGGCTCAAAGGCCAAAATTTACATTTTGAGTTTAAGGATCTTGAACAGTTCAGGCGCGATTTGCAGGCCAGGCAATTTGTGACTTTTTTTGATGAAATTTTAAGAAGATGATGGCTGATTAAAAGTAGAGAGGCCGGGGCGGGCTTTGTCTGGAGGAGTCCTCCCTAATTGTCATTTTGACCGATTTTAGCCCTCCCCCGAAAATCGAGCGAGGGGGGAAATGCACTCAGTCAGTGTAAGGGGGTCTCCCTTCCGATGAATCGGAATTCAGAATGACAGGCTGCGTAAACAAAACCTGTTCGGCACAACGTGTCGTTTCACAAAATAATTTGTAATTGAATAAAACCTCTCTGGTTAGTCCCCTTGCCGGTTAGTAGGGGTTTGAAAATACCAGGCAAAAGCGCTTAGCTATTCGAGTCAAGGGCTTTGACTCTCTTCCGCTTCAATTAACTTGCTATGAATCAATTTTACAGTACGTGGGATGTCCTGTTCGTCGATGATGAACATCATGCTGATCTGTCTGGCAAACTGGGAGATTAATTCGATGCGGATGCCTGCTTCGTGCAGCATTTTAATGATCTGCCAGGTGAGCAGCGGATTACTTTTCATACCTTCGCCCACAACGCTAACCACTGTTTTGTGCGGTTCTACCATGATCTGGCCGAAGTGTTCCAGTTCGCTCAAAAAACGGTTGTCGTTACCGTTGTTCTGAATGGTCAAAGAGAGTTTTGTGGCTGATTTATTAATGGCATAGACCTTTTTGCCATGTTTGCTCAGAATGTCGAAAATGTCTTCAATCGCTTTGGGCGAAAGGAGCAATTTTGATGATTCGATGGTCAGTAGAGTAATATTTTCTTTGTAGGCGATGGACTTAATAGCCTGGTGTTCAGTGGCCTCATAGTCCGGTACAATCAGCGTACCCGGTTCATCGGGATAGTGCGAGTTGAGCACGCGTACCGGAATGCCATGGATTAACGCCGGTTGAATGGTTGCCGGGTGCAGAACGCGTGCTCCAAAATAGGCCAGCTCGCAAGCCTCTTCAAAGGTCATGTAAGGAAGCGGTTGCGCTTCGGAGATAATGGTAGGATCGGCGCTTAAAATACCATCTACATCCGACCAGATCTGGATTTCTTTGACTTTGAGTGCGGCGCCTAACAACGAAGCTGTGTAATCGGATCCATCGCGTCCTAAAGTAGCCGGAGCGCCTTCCGGAGTTGTGGCCAGGAACCCCTGTGTTACAATAAGCTGGCCACTCTTTAAATGTTGCTCAAAGTGGGTTGCGGCCTGCCTTTCAATCTTGTCCAGCAAGGGAGTCACCTCTTCGCCGTTTTGCCGAACAATCATGACCGGACGTACATCCAGCCACACCGAGGGCAGACCACGACTCCGCAAATAGCCTTCAAACAGTCGGCTGGAAAGAATTTCTCCCAGACCAATTATGCTATTGTACAATTTCCAGCTAAAAACCTGGATGGTTCTGACCGCATCCAGCAGGGTTTTAATGCGCTTAAATTCTTTGCTTAAAAAGTGGTCGATTTCATCAAACACAGCGCCTCGAGGAATTAATTCGTGGAGCAGAGTACGATGGCGCTGTTGCAGGCCGGTGAGTTCCCTTTCCATAAGGGTTTCCTGCTGTTCCAGGGCCGCCTGATGCAGTTGAATCAGCTGATCGGTCACTCCACCCAGCGCGGAAAGAACAATCAGGGGCTGTTGGTTCTGGTATCGTTCCACAATATCGGCTACGCGCCGCATGGCCTGGGCATTTTTGATCGAGCTGCCGCCGAACTTCATAATAATCATCAGTTCCACTTCTCCCTATTTGAAAACTAAAAACTCCCTGATCATGGCATTGAGCTGGTCGTATTCGATTAAGAAAGCATCGTGTCCATTGGGCGATTTGATTTCCCGATAGACAGCTTTTGGAATTTGCCGGGCAATTTCCTGCTGCTCATGGGCCGGATAGAGGATGTCCGAATCAATTCCCAGGCAGAGCGCCGGGCATTGAATATTCTGCAGGGCCTGTTCAATGCCGCCGCGGCCGCGCCCCACGTCATGATTATCCAGAGCGCGGGATAACAGAATAAAACTGTTGGCGTCGAACCGTTTGACCAATTTGTCGCCCTGGTAACTCAGGTAACTCTCCACCTGAAACATTGTCTGCTGTCCGTGATTGCGTTTTTCCCGGCCAAACCGTTGTTGAAAAGAGATGTCGGTACGGTAAGAAATCATGCCGATTTGCCGGGCCAGGGCCAGCCCGCGTTCCGGTTGTTTGTGGTAGCGTCCGCCATTCCAGTCTGGATCATTCATCACGGCCTGGCGGGCCAGATGATTAAAGCCGATGGCCCAGGCCGAGTGACCGGCCGCTGTGGCAATGGGGATGATTGAGCGCACCATGTGCGGAAACAGCAGCGCCCATTCCAATACCTGCATTCCGCCCAGCGACCCGCCAATTACCGTCACCAGACTGTTTACGCCCAGGGCATCGATCAGTGCCTTTTGTACCTTTACCATGTCGCGCACTGTAATTTCTGGGAAATCCGGTCCATAGGGGTGGCCAGTTTGTGGATGGACAGAAAGCGGCCCGGTGGTGCCGTAGCAACTGCCTAAAATGTTGCTGCAGATGACAAAATAGCGATCGGTGTCCAGCGCCTTGCCAGGTCCGATTAATCCATGCCACCAGCCGGGATGTTCAGCTTTTTTAGCCCGATACAGAGGAATCCGTTCCAGCACTTCGGGAGAAAGCTCTGTAAATCCAGCTGCGTGGGCATCGCCGGTGAGGGCATGGCAGACCAGAATGGCGTTATCGCCTGCTGCGTTGAGCCTGCCGTACGTTTCAAATGCCACGTGTACTTTGGTAAGGGTCTGGCCGGATTCCAGCTGTAAGGGCCTGATTGCATCAAACAGCGGTATGATTTCGGTTCTACTTTTGAGCATTCATCTTCCTTTGCTACAGTTTTGACAATGCCTGATCGAAATCTTCCTTAATGTCATCGATGTGTTCCAGCCCTACGGAAACGCGAATCTGATCGGGCAGTACCCCGGCATTCAACTGCTCTTGATCGCTTAATTGCTGATGCGTGGTAGAGGCCGGATGGATCACCAGGGTTTTGGCATCGCCCACATTGGCCAAAAGGCTGGCCAGTTTTACATTGTTCACAAAATTTTTGCCGGCTTCTTTGCCGCCTTTTACGCCAAAAGCAATCATGGAACCAAAATGACCAGAGCGCAGATATTTTTTGGCCAGTTCATGGCTGGGATGAGAAGTCAAACCCGGGTACCAGACCCAGTTTACTTTAGGATGTTGTTCCAGCCATTGGGCCAATTCAAGGGCATTCTGGCAATGGCGCTCCACGCGCAGGGAGAGGGTTTCCAGTCCCTGTAAAAATAGAAAGGCGTTGAAGGGGCTGAGCGCCGGGCCAAAATCACGTAAGCCTTCTACCCGGGCGCGAATGATGAAGGCGATGTTGCCAAAGGGACTATTGGCGCCAAAGGTTTCCCAGAAGTTCAGGCCATGGTAGCCAGGATTGGGTTCCGTAAAGATGGGAAATTTACCGTTGCCCCAGTCAAATTGTCCGCGATCGACTACCACGCCTCCAATGGACGTGCCATGTCCGCCGATCCATTTGGTGGCCGAGGCGATAATGATGTCGGCTCCATGATCAAAAGGACGCACCAGGTAACCGGCTGCGCCAAAGGTGTTGTCCACAATCAGAGGAATTTTGTGCGCGTGCGCTAATTGAGCAATGGCTTCAAAATCGGGTACATTGAGCCGCGGATTGCTTAAACTCTCAATGTAGATGGCCTTGGTTTTGGTGTCGATTTGTTTTTCGTAATCTTCGATTTTGTCGCTGGTTACAAAGCGTACGTCAATGCCCAGACGCGGGAAGGCGACTTTGAATTGGTTGTAGGTGCCGCCATAAAGGTTGCTGTTGGCTACGATGTTCTCGCCGGTTTGAGCGATGGTAGCCACGGCAATAAACTGGGCAGCCTGTCCGGAGGCTGTGGCCAGGGCTGCTACTCCGCCTTCCAGGGCGGCAATCCGTTTTTCAAACACATCGGTTGTGGGATTCATGATGCGTGTATAGATGTTGCCAAATTCTTTCAAATCAAACAGAGCGGCTGCATGATCGGCGTTCTCAAAGAGATAGGAAGTAGTTTGATATATGGGAACAGCACGCGCGCGTGTCTCTTTGTCCGGTTCATGCCCTGCGTGTAATTGCAGTGTTTCAAATCGGTATTGGTTGCTCATCTCTTTTCCTCCTTTATGATGATAAATTATGTAAATATCTGCATTTAAATTTTTTGCCCCAAAATCCCTGTTGCGCGTGGCCGAGGGATTTTTGGGCAAAAAAAAAGCCTCTTCGGGGTAAGACCCGAAGAGGCTTCAATTTTTCATTGAACCCACTTCTTATCTTTCCCCGTTTTTTAGGGGCAGGAATTAGCACCTTTTCCCGTGGTTCAACGGGAAAGGTTGCTAAGGCTTCACAGGGCCTGTTCCCTCCACCTTTCTGGATAAGAAGCGTTCTGTAATTTTTACATTACAATTGCTTCGTTTATGTTGGGGGAAATATAAGGGACAAAGAGGCGCCTGTCAAATAAAATTTAAAAAATTGCATAAAAATAAATTTTTTTAAAAAGTAGCGCGACTCTCCAGAGTCGCTACGAGCGTAGCGAGTTCAAAAACGAGTAGTGTGGTTTCTAAACTGCCTGTTAAGGTAAATCAGCTCAATGGCCTGGCATCTTTATGGGCTCCATCGAGCCAACGCGACTCTGGAGAGTCGCGCCACGAAGGTCGCGGGTTAATAAGGAATTTTTACACAAAAAAATCGCCGAAGGTATTAAAACAAACTGTGTAGGCTAATGTTTAATCCCCTAAAAGA